>CANFBW010000020.1 GCA_947444925.1 Flavobacteriales bacterium
CAAAGCTTTGCGATCCCCGATTGAAAATCCGTGTGCTTCAACAGTGTGCAGTCCAGTCCTGAATTCGTCACTTGTTGCTTTACGACCCAATAAGGAGATGTACAATTTATTGACGTAATTTTCTTTGGTCACCGACTCCACTGTATCGTCAATCGGCGCCTGGTTTCCGCCCACCACAATAGGATCTTTTGTGCATGCAGCAAAAGTCAAAAAAGCTATAAACACCAAAAAGCGAGGGCGAATCATTGTTTCAAGATAAAAAATATTAATCCTTCTGCAAAACAAGACTGCTAAAAAGACAAAGAGTTGCTATATTCGTTAGCATGAGACGCCTCGTTATTTTGCTCTTCCTATTTTCATTTTCACTATCAGCCCAATTTTACAACGGGACGCAAATTGAATTTGGCAAAAACAGAGTGCAATACAATGATTTTTTATGGTCGTATTACCGCTACACAAAATTTGACCTGTACTTCTATACTGAAGGCAAGGAACTCGCTGATTATACTGCACTTAGCGCCGATTCTGCTGTGAATGAACTCGAAACTTTTTTCGACTATCAGATACAAGAAAAATTTGAAATCGTTATTTACAATTCCTACCACCGTTACATGCAAAGCAACTTGGGCAACTTGGCCGATGAGCGCCAAGACATGGGCAGTGTTTCGCGAATGGTTGGAAACAAACTTTTTGTTTACTACAACGGCTCTCACGCCGCGTTGATGAAAAATATCAGAGCAGGTATTTGCAGCATACTCATCAACAAACTCGTTTATGGTGAAAACATCAGCGACCGTGTCAAGAGCGCGAGTGTTGAAGCGCTTCCCGATTGGTTTTATTTGGGACTTGTTTCCCTGCTCACTGAACAGCACAGCGCATTGCTTAACAACCAACTCAAAGAAGCGCTCACGCAAAAAAAACTCAGCAATTTCAATAGACTAAGCGGCGACGAAGCACGCATTGCTGGCCACGCTATTTGGCAATACATTGTTGACACTTATGGCTGGGACAATGTTGCGCGACTCTTATACATGACCAAAGCAGCGCACACCGTTGATGATGCGTTTGTTTTTATTTTAGGGAAAACCGCAGAAAATTTGATAGATGATTGGAGAGAAGCACAAATTAAATTGTTTGTCGATGAAGCCAAAACGCAAAACACAGTAGAATCCAGTTTCGAACTGCCCATCAAAACAAAAAAAAACAGAATCTACAACCAATTACAAGCTTCACCAAATGCAAAGCATGTGGCTTACACCAGCAATCAATCGGGACAAATAAAAGTATGGCTGAGCGATGTTAGCGCAAAAAAAACAAAACGCATTTTTAAAAAAGGACATACACTCGATTTGCCTATTGACCGCACCTATCCTTTGCTTTGCTGGCATCCGAGTGGAGAACTACTGTCGGTCTTCTTTGAAAGCAAGGGTCAAATACAATGGTGGATCTATTCACTAAAAGACAAAAAATTTCAAAAAAATAAAATCTTCCATTTCGAACAGCTCACCAGCGCAGCGTATTCTCCCAATGGGAAAAAAATAGTGTTAGCTGCTGTTTACAAAGGGAAATCCGACATTTACGTTTACGATATACAAAGTGCTTTTCAGGAAAGCATTACCAATGACTATTTCGATGACGCGCAGGCACAGTTCATCAATGACGGAAGATCCATCGTTTTTGCTTCTAATAGAAACAACGATACCCTATCAGCCGCTGGCAACAAAAACATACTCTATAATGAAAATGCCGACCTCTTTGTTTACAACTACAGTGCAAAAAAATCAATGCGCTTTGAAAATCAAATAGTACAACGCGTGACAAATACCGCCACAGCAAATGAACTCTTACCAATGCCGCTCAACAACAATGAAATCATTTACATTTCAAACGAAAATGGTATTTACAACCGTTACATAGCGCGCTTCGACAGCGCAATTACGCACATCGACACCACCACTCACTATCGTTATTTTACGCACATTGCTCCCTGCAGCAATTACAACAGAAATATCTCCTTTCTATCGAGCACAAGCAATTCAACAGTACTTACCCAAATACTGCGATACAAGGGAAAAGACCACTTGATGCTTTTGCCAAAAAGCGATATTCACCCCGGCAAAACATCTGCATTAGTAGGTACATATTTCGCAAAGGAAATTCTCAAAAAAAACGTCGACAGTATTGCCACCAATGACTTATCGCAAAACAACGATGCTTATAAAAACAACGACAGAGACATTGAGCGTTTTCGCAATGACCCCGATTTTATCGACATATTCAATTATACATTTGAAAGTGACAAATCAGAAATAAAAACGAAACAAAAAGTCGAAGAACATACTGCTGTACCCGAACAAAAAACAAAAACAAATCCCCACAAATACAATCCTTCTGCCGCCACATCACGCGCCAAAGAATGGATTTACGAACCCACCTTCAAAGCCGATTATGCCGTAGCCGAGCTCAACAACAACTATATCAATCCCATTTACCAGCGCTACACAGGAGGTGGAGCCTTTGCGAATGCAGGTATCAGTCCCCTCATTAAATTTGGCACCGCCGACTTGCTCGAAGATTATTTTATCGTTGGCGGGTTTCGCTTTTCGGGACAGCGCAACAACGAAGTTTTTTTGAGTTTTGAAAACCGCAAAAAACAACTCGACCACCACTATGTTTTTTACCGCCGATTGAATGAGTATGCCGACCGTACCAACAATGTGCTTTACCAAAATGCCACGTACGAAGCCACTTACAAAGCGTCCTACCCCTTCAGCATTGTGAGCAGAATCGCTGGTTCGGGCACCCTTCGCTATGACGATTTGCAGGCCTTGGCCAGCGACTACAAATCACTAACTACCCAATCAACTCGCAACTACAGAACAGTATTGCGAGGCGAATATGTTTTTGACGCCACGCGGGAACGCGACTTAAACATTAGATACGGTTCACGTTTTAAAGCCTTCGGCGAGTACTACCAACAAATTGATAAAATCAATAAAAATACATTTGTACTGGGTGCTGATTACCGTCACTACTTCTCCATTTACAAAAATTTAATTTTCGCCGGTCGTTTAGCTGGATCTGTATCGGCGGGAAGTGAGCGACTCCTATATTATTTAGGAGGTGTCGACGGCTGGATAAGTCCGCAATTCAACAACGAAGCCGTTTCCAAACTGGGCGCCAACCAACAATACGCCTTTCAAACCTTGGCATGTCACCTGCGCGGCTTCATACAAAATGTACGCAACGGCTCCAATTTCGCTGTGCTAAATGCTGAATTGCGTTGGCCGATCGTGAAACATTTTTACCACAAACCGCTTTCTTCCGACTTCTTGAAAAACATCCAAGTCATAGGCTTTCTGGATGCTGGGACAGCATGGTCGGGCATTTCTCCTTTCTCCGAAAGCAACTCACTCAACAACCAAAACATTGTTTTGGGAGGCCCCGCATATACAGGTATTATCACTTTAAAAAGCCAACGCGATCCAATGGTGGCAGGCTATGGTTTTGGTTTGCGCACCCTCCTTTGGGGCTATTTTATTCGCGCCGATTGGGCTTGGGGCATTGAGGATGCTTACTTTAAAAAAGACAATGTGTTCTACTTTTCAGTTAATTATGACTTTTAAGTATGCACAGCCTCTACAAAGCACACTGAAGCAAGCGGAAATTTATTAATTTTACGCCCACTATGAAAATCGGAATCATACAACAATCGAACAGCGCAGACATCGCTTCCAATATTTCAAAACTGGAAAAAAACATCCGCGCCTGTGCCGCTCAAGGTGCTGAATTGGTGCTTTTGCAAGAACTACACAATGCCTTGTATTTCTGCCAAACAGAAGATACAGCACAATTTGATTTGGCAGAAAGCATTCCTGGTCCATCCACAGATAAATATGGCAAACTCGCCAAAGAACTCGGCATTGTATTGGTAACTTCTCTTTTTGAAAAAAGAGCTGCTGGTTTGTACCACAATACCGCGGTTGTTTTTGAAAAAGACGGATCCATAGCTGGAAAGTACCGTAAAATGCACATTCCCGACGATCCTGCATACTACGAAAAATTTTATTTCACTCCAGGCGACCTCGGCTTTGAACCCATTCAAACTTCCGTTGGGAAATTGGGCGTGTTAATTTGTTGGGACCAATGGTATCCGGAAGCAGCTCGACTCATGGCTCTCGCTGGTGCTGAATTGCTGATTTACCCTACCGCCATCGGCTGGGAATCTTCTGACAGCGCCGAAGAAAAACAACGTCAACTTGACGCATGGATGACCGTTCAGCGCGGACATGCGGTCGCCAACGGACTGCACGTCATTACCACCAACCGCGTAGGGCATGAAAGCGATCCTTCTGCGCAAAGTAACGGCATTCAATTTTGGGGAAATTCTTTTGTAGCAGGACCTCAAGCCGAATTGCTTTTCCAGGGAAGTTCCGATAAAGAAGAAAATACGGTGCTCGACATTGATCTTGCACGCTCTGAAAAAGTGCGCCGCATTTGGCCCTTCTTCCGTGACCGACGCATTGATGCTTTTGACGATCTATTGAAACGATTTAGAGATTAATAATATGTTAGAAAAAATTGCCAGCTATTTTCCTCCTTTCCTGCAGGAAGTATATTTTAAAAACACAATCGCCATTTGGATTGTCGGTATAAGCGGTATTCTTTTGTCGATCGTGATCGCCAAAGTTATGTATTGGGTACTCTCGAACATCATCAAAAAATTGACCGCTAAAACCAAAAGCAATCTCGACGATTTGTTGATAGAGAAGCTAGAAGGTCCTGTTGCTTTTGCCATCGGATTATTTGGCATTTGGCTGTCTTTCGATGTACTTGTTTTGCCTGCAGGATTGACGAAGTTTTTAGATGGTGTCTTCTACATCTCAACAGTAATCAATATTGCTTGGACTTCAACCCGACTCCTTGATGCACTAATTGATGAGTACATTGTGCCACTGACAGAAAAATCACAAAGTGATTTAGACGACCAGATCTTGCCCATCATGCGCAAGGTACTCAAGGCAACCATTTGGATTTTAGCCGCCATCATCGGGCTTAGCAATGCAGGCTACGACGTAGGGGCCCTCATCACTGGCTTGGGAATTGGAGGTTTGGCTTTCGCCTTAGCTGCTCAAGACTCAGTGAAAAACCTCTTTGGTGGAATAACCATTTTTGTAGACAAACCTTTCAAAATTAAAGACAGAGTCATTGCCTCTGGTCACGATGGCGTGATTGAAGAAATTGGCATCCGCAGCACGCGTTTGCGCACTTTAGACGGTCGACGCGTCACCATTCCAAATTCTGTGTTTTCCAATACGAGCATTGAAAACATCTCCTCTGAACCCAACAAAAAAGTAACTGTAAATCTGGCTTTGCCCTACGACACCAGCTTCGACACAGTAAGTCTTGCTCTCGCAACGCTCAACGAAATTGCCAGCAGCAACGAAAACATTGAAAAAGATTTTACGGTCACATTTAATAAATTTTTAGACTCGGCACTCAACATTGAACTGGTGTACTTCATTCGCAAAAACAAAAACATTCCTCAAGCACTCACCGAAATGAATTTGAGCATCCTAAAAAACTTCAATGAAAAAGAAATTGAGTTCGCCTTCCCCACACAAACTGTTTTTCACAAAGCACTAGCCCAAAAATAATTGTGTAACATTTTACTAAAAATTACTCATTTCGATAAATAAGCATCGAAATACCGATGTATTGCGTGCCTCTTAAGCGCAACAAATAATTCATATTGACAACCAACATCTGCTCTATAGCAACAATTTACGCATTTCCATATTGTTTCGTAAGTGCTAATAAGAAAAATTAACACGCTGAATATCAATTATTTACATTTTACTTTTTTACCTTTACACTTTGTTTTAATAGTATCTTTATTTAGATTTATACGTATTGCTGATTCGTTCGTCGAAAATAAAAGATGCACAAACCTGCTTTTGTTAAAGAAACTGCTGTATGATTATGCAACGCCACTTTCGCTATTTCATTGGACTACTTTTGTTCTGGTCCCTATCTATCCAAACATACGCTGCCAATTGGTACATTAACGACAATTCCTTACTTGGTGACATCTATACCTCAGCCATCGGTAACGATGGAACAGGCAATGGCAGCAAAGCACAGCCATATCTTACAGTAGGCTTTGTGGTCAGCAATAAAGTACTCGCTGGAGGGGATACTGTATTTATTGACGCTGGTGATTACAGCGCACTTTGGACTTTCAATTCTAATGTCGACGGAGGCAGCGCGGGCAATCAATTGGTAATTCAAGGCGCGGGTGCAGCACTCACCAAAAATGTTTGGAACGGCGGACAAGGTTTGGTAGTTGGCAACGGAGCAGGAGCAGGCAATAGCTACATTACCTTCAATGACCTTTATGTTGAAACAACGGCAAACGCACAAACCGTGTATATCAATGCTTTCACCTCATATATTAACTTCAATCGCTGCTCCATTAAATCTTCTGTATCGGGAGGAGCAATGACCTTTATGTCGGCAAACAACTGCGCAGTGATTTCCTGCGACATCAGCACAATATACGACGGTATAAATTGTTACAACGGATCCAATCACGTATACGATGGCAACACGATTACGCAGCGTGGTGGCTATACTCCCGGCAGCAACCACATTGGAATACTGATTACGGGAACTGCTGCATTTCCAGCACCGCAATTGGCTGACAATTGCATGATCAGCAGCAATAGAATCAGCGGTTTTAACTTCGGTCTTGATATACAGGAAGAAGGAATCAACAACACCTGGAAAAACAATTATGTGTGGAATAGCGAGTATGGTATTTTTTGTACCCAAGGTGGAGGTGGCACACATCCATCAAACACCTTTAAATTCAATTCAATCATTACCGATAAAGATTGCATTTTTGGCACCACATTGAACTGGACTATTGTCAACAACATTTTGTACACCCTCGGCGGTGCGGGCTACTCCTGCCTACATCTTCAAACCAGTACACATGACCCTTCTACCCTAAATTACAATTTGTATTATGCGCCAACCGGCAAAATTGTAAATAGGAATGGCAGTACTTATGCGACACTTGCGCTGTGGAAACCAGTGTTGAATACCGACGCTAACAGCTTGTCGGGAAACCCACTTTTTATCAGCAATAGCAACCTTGACATTACACTCCCATCACCTGCCGTAAATAAAGCTTTAACAGACCTTAGTGTCACCGACGATGTCCGACGTCCAGCGATCGTTCGCCCCACAAGCAAACAAGACATCGGTGCCTTTGAAATCGAGTTTCCTTGTGGCGACACGACATTGTCGCCGTCAATTCCTAATCGTTGCACTGGCGCAACAAATTTTAATTTAAATGACTTCATTGGAAGTGCTGATCCAGGTTCTTGGTCGATATTCAATGGTCCTGTTGGCTATACGGCAACTGTAGGGGTTGATGGACATACCTTTAATTGTAACAATAGTGCTGGAGGCATTTATACTGTGCGCCACACATTGTCAACTGTCGTTCCCACTTGTCCCGCCTTTGCAGACAGAACCTTTACTTTGTACTCCCTACCAACTGTGACTTTAGTGCTTTCTGATGCGCTAATGTGCACCAATGAGGCGACACAAGCGATCACCACGGCAAGTCCTCTGGGCGGAACTTTCAGTGGCAGCGGCGTCAGTGGAAACAACTACGATCCCTCGCTAACAGCGATAGGGCCGCACACAATAACATACACTTATACCGATGGAAATTTTTGCGCCAATAGTGCGAACGCAGTGATGACAGTTGCAGATACCACTGTTGTTACGCTGATCTTAGCAGACGATAAAATATGCGTCAACGAAGCCCCACAGGCCATAACTGTTGCCAGTCCTGTGGGCGGAACATTTAGCGGAAGCGGTGTCAACGGAAACAACTATGACCCAAGCGCCGCAAGTATTGGAACACATAAAATCACTTATACTTTTAGTAATGTCAACTCCTGCATCTCTAAAGCAAACGACGACGTGACGGTGCTCGACACAACAGCCGTTAGCCTAATTTTAGCCGATGACAAAATGTGCATTAACGAAACGCCACAAGCCATAACAATAGCTAATCCTGCTGGGGGAACCTTCAGCGGAAGCGGTGTCAGCGGAAACAATTATGCCCCTTCGCTAACAACAGCAGGAATACACACCATTACCTATGCCTACACCGATGCTAACACTTGTACTTCAAAGGCCAGTGATGTGATGACAGTGCTTGACACTACTGCTGTCTCCTTAATCTTAGCCGATGATAAAATGTGTGTCAACGAGGCAGCTCAAGCCATTACAGTAGTTAGTCCGACTGGGGGAACCTTTAGCGGAAGCGGTGTTAACGGAAACAACTACGACCCAAGTTCTACAACTGTTGGAGCGCACACCATTACTTATGCGCTTCCCAATGCAAATACTTGCACTTCAAAAGCAAGTGACGTGATGACTGTATTTGATACTACCGCGGTCACCTTAATTTTAGCGGATGACAAAATGTGTATCAACGAAGCCTCTCAAACCATAACTGTAGTGAGCATTACAGGCGGTGTTTTAAGCGGAAGCGGTGTCAGCGGAAACAATTACGACCCAAGCAGCACAACTGCCGGGGCACATACCATTACTTATACTTTTAGTAACGCAAATTCGTGCATATCTGCAGCAAGCGATATTATGACAGTGCTAGACACCACCGCTCTTTCACTAATTTTAGCCGACGATAAAATGTGTGTCAATGAAGCGCCACAAGCCATCAGCGTGGTCAACATAGCAGGGGGAATTTTTAGTGGAAGCGGTGTTAGCGGAAACAACTACGATCCAAGTGCAACAACAGCGGGAGCACATACTATCAAATACACTTTCGTCGATGCAAACACGTGTACATCGGTTGCGAGCGACATCATGAATGTGCTTGATACCACTGCAGTTACCTTAATATTAAGCGACGACAAAATGTGCGTCAACGAAGCGCCGCAAGCCATTACTGTTGTGAGCGTTGCAGGTGGGACTTTAAGTGGAAGCGGTGTCAGCGGCAACAATTACGACCCAAGCACAACAACTATTGGAGCGCACACCGTCACTTATACATTCACTAATGCCAATACTTGTACTTCAAAAGCAATTGATGTAATGACAGTAATAGACACCACCAATGTTTCACTAATTTTAGCAGATCACGAAATGTGCCGCAACGAGGCACCACAAACCATCGCTATTGCCAGTCCAACAGGAGGAGTCTTCACCGGAAATGGCGTCAGCGGAGACAATTACAACCCAGGCAGTGCAACAGCTGGCCCTCATATTATTACCTACACTTTTGTAAATGTTGGCAACTGTAGTTCCAAAGCAACAGATGTGATCACTGTACTTGACACTAGTGCTGCATCTCTTTTCTTAAGCGATCACATTATGTGCAAAAACGAAGCGCCTCAGGCCATCAATATTGCCAGTCCAGCAGGAGGAACATTCAGCGGAAGCGGTGTCAGCGGAAACAATTATGACCCCAACACCACAAGCATAGGAGCGCATGCCATCACCTATACTTTCAACAATTTGAACAGTTGCACATCAAAGGCCACAGCAGTAATGACAGTTATAGCAATACCCGCACCGGCGTTTGCGAAGGACACCGTAAAAAGTTGCTTTGGAAAAACCGTCACTTTGGATCCAGGCACTTCTCACGCAATGACTTACTTATGGAACCCTTCAGGCAACACGCCCACCATCAGTTTTAACGCCAATACCAGTGGCACTTATACTGTAAACGTAAACGATAATGGTTGCTCGGCTAGCGCCTCTGTTTACCTTCAGGTCGATACGCTTCCTCATGTTGATCTGGGAAAAAACACCACCTTGTGTAACAATAATTTCGATAAATTGACATTGAGCGCCAACAGTCCAAATGCGATTGCGATACAATGGAGTACAAACGAACAAAATGTACCAACAATAGTGGTGATGGAATCCGGACTGTACTACGTTAACGTCACCAATAGCTTGGGCTGCGTAAACAGCGACTCCATAACCGTAAGCAACTACTGCGAAGACACACAATTGGAATGGCCCAATGTCATCACCACCAATGAAGACGGAAAAAATGATGTATTCAAAGCCAAAGGAATTGATGACAGCAATGTCGATAAATACATTGCGAACCTAACCTTCATCAACTTTCAAGTATACGACAGATGGGGCGTGCTTGTCTTTGGCTCCCAAGAGGATGTGCTTCCAAACTGGGACGGAAAATACCAGGGAATTGCGGTACCAAGTGGCACTTATTACTACATCATAAGATACCAAAATACCGCAAAAAAGAGCTACGAAGTTCTAGGGTATATCACGCTGTTGCAATAAACGTTTTACTTACCCAAATTTTCTTAAGCACTACGAACAAACAAAGAAGTTCTACAAATTAAATACTTGCTATTTGGTTTGTTAAGTGTGAAATTTTCAAATAGTAAAAACAGACTATCTACTGTATTTCAATTAGTTACATATTTATTGTTTTGTGCCGTAAACGCAAACAAACCACACTTAACTATCTGTATTACAATTACTTATAAAATAAATATTTCGGGTTTTCCTTGTTTATCAACTTATTCGCCCATAGATTTGGATTAAAGGTGCTTAGTACTGGCACATAACCTTTTCCATTTATGAACCATTCCATAAAAACAAAAAATGCACTTGGTATTGCCATTGCAGCATTGCTGACCGCTGTCTCAACTCTATCATTCGCCCAATACCAGCTCAATGGTACTGCAAAACAATCGGGGACAAACACCTACTTAATGACCAACGACAAAGAATGGCAAAACGGAAGTATGTGGTATATCAATCAATTGGATCTTAGCAATTCCTTTGATCTCATATTCGAATTGAATTTTGGAGTCAAAGACGCCGATGGTGCTGATGGTATGACCTTCACATTGCAACGGCAAGGAATCAATGCTGGCGAAGCAGGAGGCGGAATGGGGGCAAAAAATATTTCTCCGGCCTTAATTGTAGAATACGATACCTATCAAAACACGGTGAACCCCTGGGGACCCGACGACTACAAAGACCCAATCTACGACCACATTGCCATTGGAAGAGATAGCTTTGCCGCTGACCACAGTTTGCCGGCATACCAGCTGTCGGCACCAATTTCGGCCCTCACCAATCAAGGAAATATAGAAGATGGAAAATGGCACAGCTCACGTATTAAATGGGATGCCGAGAACAAAATATTCAGTGTTTATTTTGATTGCATCTTACGCACCAGCTACACTGGCGATATCGTATCCACGGTTTTCAATGGAAATCCTTTGGTTTACTATGGTTTGACCGCCGCAACGGGAGGCTTATTCAATGAACAAAGCATTAGAGGTTTTCACTTCGGAAAATCGCAAAAAGTAACTCGAGATATTTGCATCGGAGACAGCGTAAAGGTAGATCTGTCGAGCGATGAGAGTTTTTCCTGGTTACCAAATACGCACATTAATTCTGACACATCTGACATGCCCATTTTTTCGCCTTTAATAACAACGAGGTACATCGCAACAGTATCAAATTGCTACTTAAATTGGAAAGACACCGTAGACGTCACAGTTCACGAATTACCAAACCCCATCATCCCCCCTAAAAGCATTTGCGTGGGAGCTCCAACCACTTTCGATGCTGGCGCTGGATATGCACATTATCTGTGGAGCGGAAACAGCCACGCAACAACACAAACGACGACTGCAAGCACTGCCGGAAACTACAACTGCAAGGTAACCGATGCCAACGGGTGTTCGGCTTCAGCAAGCGCTTCTCTTACAGTAAATCAATTGCCCAATGTACTTTTGGGACCAGACACGAACCTTTGCGAAAACGGCTCTGTGCAGATTCAACTTTTTGCAAGCACAAGTGGTACTGCCAATTTTTTATGGAGCACAGGCAGTACTGCAACGAGTATCTTTGTAGAAAAAGCTGGGAAATATTGGGTGAAAAATATCGACCAAAATACCTCCTGTGAATATAGTGACCAAATCACAGTAGCCAATATTTGCCCCGAAATTATTCTGGATTTTCCAAATGTATTAACGGCAAACGGTGATGGATTCAACGATGTTTTTCAAGCAATGCAAGTTGACGAAGCAAATTACAGCTTCATATCCGACAACATCAATGTTAACAGTTTTGTAGTTTACGATCGGTGGGGCATTCTCATCTATTCTAATTACATTGATGTATTGCCTTTATGGGATGGCACTACGCAAAAGGGCGGCACCGCATCGTGCGGCACTTATTACTACATTGTAGAATACAGTACAAACAAAGGCAAGAAACACGAGGCCGCAGGCTACGTGACCTTGCTGTAAATTAAAGCCGTTGATGAAGCACAAACTAAATTATATCTTTGCCCTCTTATACATTTCGCATTGAATTTAGGAAAACTCATCATCGTACCTACGCCAATAGGCAATTTAAAAGACATCACACTTCGTGCTTTAGAGGCGCTAAAAGAAGTTGATTTCATTATGGCAGAAGACACCCGAACAACAGGGAATTTACTTCATCATTTTGAAATTGAAAAAAAGATGTACCCTTTTCACTTAAACAACGAACACGTTGTTTTACAAAAAGTACTAGGTGAGCTACAGGCAGGAAAAACAGCAGCATTGGTTTCGGACGCAGGCACACCTGGCATCTCTGATCCTGGATTTTTATTGGTGCGTGAATGCATCGCCAATGGCATCGCCGTTGAATGTTTGCCTGGAGCAACGGCCTTCGTTCCGGCGCTGGTGACTTCTGGTCTGCCTTGCGATAAATTTTACTTTGAAGGCTTCTTGCCACACAAAAAAGGAAGACAAACACGCCTCAAATACTTAGCTGAATTGCCCGAAACCATTGTGTTGTACGAATCTCCCCACCGCATTGAAAAGTGCCTGAACGAAATAAAAGAGTTTTTTGGGGAGAATCGCCAAATATCATTCTGTCGGGAGTTATCCAAAAAATTTGAAGAAATTAAGCGCGGAACAGTTACAGAAGTACTGTCAAATATGACAGAAAACAGTTTTCGAGGAGAGATGGTGGTAGTCATAGCTGGAAAGGAAATCGTAAAGAAGTCAAAATATAATACTGATTTAGACTAACATCAAAAGAAATTTTAAAATTTTATTTGGTTTGAACAAATAAAGTTCTGATATTTGTAATCTAATATTTTATACCATGATTAAGAACATGAAACAAATTAAGGATTGGGGTTTGGGTTTAAAAACTCCTTTGCTCATCGCAGGTCCTTGCAGTGCCGAAACAGAAGAACAGGTATTGACAACAGGTAGAGAAATCGCAAAAGCTGGAAAAGCGCAAGTTTACAGAGCTGGTATCTGGAAACCGCGCACGCGTCCGGGATTGTTTGAAGGCATAGGCGAAGTTGGTTTAGAGTGGATGGCTCAGGTTAAAAAAGAAACAGGTTTGTTATTGACTACGGAAGTAGCAACCGCTGAACACGTTGAATTGGCTTTGAAACACGGCATCGACATTTTGTGGATTGGCGCGCGTACTACGGTGAATCCTTTCTCTGTTCAAGAGATCGCTGACTCATTGAAAGGGGTGAACATTCCGGTAATGGTGAAAAACCCAATCAACCCTGACTTAGGATTGTGGGTTGGCGCTATGGAAAGATTGGCCAACTCTGGCATCGACCGTATTGCAGCAATTCACCGTGGTTTTTCTTCTTACGAAAAAACACCTTTCCGCAATGCTCCGCTTTGGGAAATGGCCATTGAATTGAAAACACAATATCCAAACCTTGACATCATTTGTGATCCATCGCACATCGCTGGTACACGTGAGTTGATTCCTTATGTTTCTCAAAAAGCGTTGGATTTAGACATGGCTGGTTTGATGATCGAAACACACGTTACACCTTCTGTAGCATGGAGCGACGCCAAACAACAAGTTACGCCTGACCGTTTGAACGAACTGTACAACTCATTGACCTTCAGAAAAGCATCTTCCGACAATCCGGAATTTGGCAATAAGCTAGAAGCATTGAGAGGTGAAATCGACAGACTGGATGATGAAATTTTCCACTCTATCGCAACACGTATGAACGTAACGCAACAAATTGGAGAGTTCAAAAAGAAAAATGGAGTGACAATTCTTCAAATTGGTCGCTGGGAAGAAATCGTAAACAAACGCATCGCTTTAGGAAAAGCAATGGGCTTGAGCGAAGACTTCTTGAAAAAATCACTGGAATTGTTGCACAAAGAGTCTATCAGAAGACAAAACTTGGTGATGAACGACAAACCGGAAGTGACTTCTAAATAAGACACAACAGCATCATAAAAAGAGGCACAGCTGAGAAATCCACTGTGCCCTTTTTGTTTGTGCAAGCGCTATTGCCAAATGCAATCCAACAAGCCCAATTCCCCTGTCATTTTAGGAAGCAGGTATTGCTTTACATTAAATAACTCTAATTCTTGCCCTGTGCTTGGTCCCATCGCTATTACCTTTTGCGCTTCAGCAATATTGTGCTTTTTAAAATAAGCACGCACACTTGACGGACTCGTAAATATCAAAACATCACAATAGGGCAATTCAAAATCACTGCGTTCTACTGTTTCGTAAGTCACAAAGTCAACACACTGTATGGCAGGCAAACACAATTGCACCGTACGCCGACTAATGTTTGAAATAGGAAATAACACTGTTGATTTACCCACTGCCGCAGCAAAATCGGCACCTACCTTTTTGACGTCTACGTCGTTGCCAATAAAATCAATGCGGGACACATGTTTTGCTACTTCTTGAGCAGTGCCACTGCCAACACAAGCGATTTTTTGCTGCGCGATATCTATATTTTGCGCGAAAAAATGTTTGGCTGCATTTCTGCTTGTAAAAAAAAGCCAATCTGTCGCTGGTATCGTAGCAAAATCAAGCCCTTTAAAACCAATCAACGCTTCCCCAAACACCGTTACGTTGTCTCCCAAAAAGCGTGGATTAAAAAGTGAGTCGGCCGTAATTTTTTTCGAAACAAAAACCTTGATCGTTGGGTTCTTTGCTTTGAATTTTTTCAGTAAAACATCAGCTAAGCCTTGATGTGTTTCACTTTCAGCATAAACTCGTTTTACACCATTTTCATTTCCCAAGGCAGCCCAGGCTTTATATTTTCCATCATCGTGAATGCAGTGCACGCCTAAAGGCAACTGGCAACCGCCCTCCATTTGATTCAGAACACGACGCTCCACACCAATTTCAGTTGCAGCATTTTTGCTGTTAAAATTTTGCAACAATGCATCCAATGCTGTGTCAGTAGATCTAATCTGCAAGCCCAATACCCCTTGTGCGGGCGCAGCAACAAATTCTCGCGGATCAGGACGCACCACAATAAACTCTGACAAATCAATTTGCAATCGCTTCACTCCCGCTGCAGCCAAAACAATGGCGCCATAGTGACCGTCGCGCAATTTCTGAATGCGCGTGGGCACATTGCCCCGCAAATCTTTAATTTCAATATCACTGCGAAAGGCCATTAATTGCGCTCTTCTTCGCGCCGACGAAGTGCCGACAATACAGCCTTTCTTGAGCGACAAGTTTTTTGACGCATCCACAAACTGAGGTAAAATCAACAATATATCCGCTGGATCTTCTCGTTCTGAAACACAGGCTACTTTTAATCCCTCGGGTTGATCTGTTTCTAAATCCTTGTGTGAGTGCACTGCCAAATCAATAGTTCCGGCCAATAGTTCGCTTTCAATCTCTTTGGTAAAAAAACCTTTGCCTTCCATTTTATCAAAACTCAAGTTTTGAATTTGGTCGCCACTGGTTTTAATAATCTTAAGTTGCACAGTTTGACCGATGCCTTCCAGCAAAGATTTTACGTGGTAGGCCTGCCACAAGGCAAGTTCACTACCGCGTGTTCCGATGACAATTTCTTTTTGCAAGGTGTATTAATTGGGTTTGTTCAACAGAATTTCTTTGGCCATGATCATGGGACCGCTGATGTACTTCTTCTCCATGTACGAAAGTATTTTATTGAGCACTTCTTTGGAATGCTCGTCGAGACCCTCCATCTCTTTCGCAAAAACAGTGTCAATGGCGTGCTGACGAATTTCTTTAACTTTTTGCGGCACGCCCTGCATCGCTTTAATCACCTGACGTTCATGAAATACTTCTTCAAAAAGCAAGGATTGTTTGTCTAAAATTTCATGACAAACAGAAAGTTCTTTTTCGCGTTTTTTCATATTTTCATCGGCCTTCACTCTCAACTGCTCAATACTGATGTAGTGCACAGAAAATTTATGCGGAATACTTTGCTCGATATCGTTGGGCAACGCCAAGTCGATCACAATCTTTTTATTGTTTTCCCCTGCCAACAAGTGTTCATACAATGCTGCATTCACAATAGGTTCTTCCGAACCCGTGCAAGTGATCAACACATCAAAACCTGTTGTTCTGTTGTTCAGCGCCTCCAATGCATGCGCAGACCCTTGCAAGTGCGCAGCCAATTTCTCCGCTTTATCCAAGGTTCTGTTGTAAATTGAAAAGTTATGAAAGCCATGCTTCTTTAAAAACTTAGCCATTGTGGTATTGGTTTCGCCTGCACCAATCAAAATAAAGCGCGCATCGTTCTTCAAATTAAACTCGCGCAAAGTGCGGTAAGCCAATGAAACAACGGAAACTGGATTTTTAGCAATATCGGTTTGGGTGTACACTTCTTTGGCCGATTCAATAGCGTGCTTAATCGCAATGCGGATCAAATCACCAGTGATGCCAAAAGACAAAGATTCGTCATATGCATTTCTCACCTGAGTAATAATTTCCCTTTCGCCAATCACCAAAGAATCCAGTGACGAAGCCAGGCGCATTAAGTGATGAACAGCATCTTCCCCTTCGTGAAATTCGGCGTTTTCTTCCATCCATTTTACATCAGCAACTGGACTAAAAGCCAAAAAAAACTTACGTCGAAAAGCACTATCAAACAACTGATCGCTAACAAAAACAAACTCTACTCGGTTACACGTAGAGAGGTACATCAGTTCATGAACACCACTATTTACACGCATTTCTTGCAAACGAACTGCTCTTTGAGCAGTATCTAAATGCAAATGACCGATGTTTTGAATATCGGTTGTTTTGTGCGTAAAAGCTATGATTTTTAATGTTTTCAGCTCCTTCTCTATTTGCAACAAATATCCACAACAAGACCCTGGCCTCTGTCATACAATTGTCAAAGAGCAAACTGATAAAGGTCATAATTACACCAGAAATGGAACAAAATTATGATCTTCAAAGGCAAAAAAGGGAAGCTCAGTTTAACGTAGAACTAATATTTGATACAACTTGTTAATTTATAACCACAAATTATAATCAACAGAACAAGTAAAAAAATTCATTTTTGAGTTGTATGGAAATTCATATCGGAAAAAAAATAAAAAGCGTGTTTTACGAATCACGTTTGTCGGCCACGGAGTTCGCTCTTCAAATCAACAAAAGCAGAACTGTGGTATATGACATCTTTCGTCGAAGCACCATTGACACTGGGCTATTGCTCCAAATCGGAAAAGTTTTGGACTATGATTTTTTTATGCTTTACGTCGAATCAAAAAAATCAAAAGGTGAAGTAGAGAAATATTTGGCGAAAATTGCCGAATTGGAAAAGGAGAACAAATTGCTTGAGCGCTTGAACACATTACTTGAAGAAAAGCGCAAAAAAAAATAACTCTATTCTTGGTAATACACCCTTTTAACTCTTCCTGCGATACTGGTAAGCGCTTCGTAGGGTATTGTTCCCATGTCTTTGGCGTATTCCGTAACTGGATAACCCTCTCCAAAGACAATCACTTCATCACCTTCTTCCGCCTGAATATCGGTAATGTCAATCATCGTCATGTCCATACAAATATTGCCAACAATGGGCGCCAATTTTCCGTGCACCACCATCTTGCCTTTGCGATTACTCAATTTTCGACTGAGTCCATCGGCATAACCAATAGGCACCGTAGCGATTACCATTTCTTGTTTAGCAATTTCTTTACGGCTGTATCCAATGCTGTCACCAACGGCAATTTTTTTGATTTGCGAAATTGTGGTCTTGACAGTGCTTACTGGGATTAATTTGTCTTGATAACCAGGATCAGACGCAACACCATAAAGACCAATACCCAAACGCACCATATCAAACTGCCCTTGCGGATAATTGGCAATGCCCGAAGAATTTAAAATGTGTCGCAAAACAGGATAATTCAAGCGTGCTTTGATTTTATCGCTCATCATTTCAAATGCATCAAGCTGTGCTCTCGTAAAAGTACTTTCCTTCAGATCATCGGTCGATGAAAGATGCGAAAAAATCGAGTGTACCTTCCATTTTTTATTGTTCTGTATTTTGATAATCAACTCGTTAATATCCTTCTCTTCAAAGCCCAAACGATGCATTCCTGTGTCGAGTTTAATGTGAATAGGATATGGTGCATCACCTTCCTTTAAATTGCGCTGCAATGCGGCCTCAAAGGCGAACAGCGTTCTAAAGCTATAAATCTCTGGCTCCAAATGATAATGTATCATGGTGTCGTAACCCTGCAACTGCGGATTCATAATCATAATGGGCACGTTGATCCCCGCTTTGCGCAGCTCAACACCTTCGTCTATGTAAGCCACGCCCAAATAAGCAATGCGGTGAAACTCTAAAATATGGGCAATTTCAAAACTGCCGCTGCCATATGACAGTGCCTTAACCATCGCCATCACTTTGGTGGTCGGCTCCAACTGCGAGCGGAAATAATTCAAATTGTGTATCAGCGCATTCAAATTTACTTCTACAATCGTCTCGTGAATTTTTTGCTGAAATATTTTGCTGATTTGCTCAAATCCAAAAGCACGTGCGCCTTTAAGCAAAATGGTTTCGTTGTTAAAACCTGCTGAATCAAAGGCCTTTAAAAAAGCGGCGGTATCCGGAAAAAACTTTGCGTTGATGGGTTCAAACGAAAGTGCTTGAGCAGAAATAGCAGTGCCAATTCCAATAATGCGGGAAATATTTTTCTCTTTCAGTAATGTTGACACCTGCGCATAAAGCTCTTTATCACTTTGTCCGCTTTGCAAAATATCCGACAAAATAACGGTTCGTTTTTCATGGTGCTTTTGCTGTTGCATGAAATCAAGAGCAATTGAAAGTGAGCCTAAATCACTGTTGTATGTATCATTGATAATGGTGCAGTCATTGATGCCGGCATTAAGCTCAAGGCGCATGGCAACAGGCGCCAGCAAAAGCATTCGTTCAGCGATGTAGGCTTGTTCGAAACCCAAATACAAGAGTGTAGCCCAGCAATGAATGGCATTTTCAATGGAAGCCTCATCGCTAAAGGGAATTTGCAAGGACAAAAAATTATTTTGATACACCGCCTGCAGATTTGTAAAACCCTCGTGCTTTTGAATTTTACCAATCTGCAAATTGGCTCGTGCGCTGCGCGACCAGGTAAAAGTTGGGGTGTTTTTCAAGGCCTCATGCTCCTGCACAATTTTATGCACCGCCTTATAATCCTTGCAATATATCAGTACCTCACAGTTGTAAAATAATTTTATTTTTTCCGAAACCTTATCCTCCCAATTGTCAAAATTCTCGTCGTGTGCCTGTCCTATATTGGTGAAAATACCTATGGTGGGTTCAATGATTTTTTTTAGCGCCGACATTTCGCCTGCATGCGAAATGCCTGCTTCAAAAATACCGAGGTCGCAATCGTCTTCGCAAAGCCATACCGACAAAGGAACGCCAATTTGCGAATTGTAACTCTTGGGGCTACGGACAGTGCGTTTCGCTTTGCGCAAAAGCTGATACAGCCATTCCTTTACTATTGTTTTACCATTGCTCCCCGTAATACCTATCACTGGAAATGAAAATTGCTTGCGGTGCTGGGCTGTCAATGTTTGTAACGCCTCCACGGCATCAGTCACTTGAAGGATATTTGAATTTTGAAAAGCTGCAATATCCACTTCTTTCGACACAATAAAATTGCGCACACCACTCATATACACCTCATTTAAAAACAAGTGTCCGTCGTGACGATCTCCCTTAATAGCGAAAAAAACCGAACGATCGGCTTGCGTTATTTTGCGACTGTCGATTAATAAATTTTCAATCGGCAAGTCGTCGTGAAAAGCAATGACAGTGCCTCCCACTATCTTTTGAATATCTCTAATGTTGTATCTACGGTGCGCCATAATTGAAAACAAAAGTACAACTAAAAATTACACTTTATTGTTGTAACAATTTCTGCAGAGTGCCGAATACTTGTCACTTTCACCTAGTTCAATCAACTGAACCTGTTCACTAAATCGGTAGGTAAAACTTGCAGGTTGACCGCACTCCACGCATATGGCATGCAACTTTGTCACATCATCGGCAATTGCCAACAACTGCGGCATAGCGCCAAAAGGTTCCCCTTTGTAATCCATATCGAGACCAGCAACAATTACCCTTTTGTTTTGTTTCGCAAGAGCTCTGCACAGGGGTATAAGCGCTTCCGTAAAAAACTGAGCTTCATCAATGGCAATCACATCGCAATTTTTGGTGTGATCCAAAATATGTGCGGCATTTTGCACAGCGATTGCCTCCACTGAATTTTTATTGTGCGACACTACCGCTGACGCTGAATAACGGGTATCCATCGCCGGTTTGAAAATTTTTACTGTCTTTTTCGCAAGCAGCACACGATTCACTCGACGAATCAACTCCTCTGTTTTACCAGAAAACATAGATCCGCAGATGACTTCTACAATACCTTGTTGCGATGGCGCGTTATTGAAATGATTTTCGGACATTTGACTTGCGGGAAATATTTGTAATTTGTCACCTCTTACGAAGCTAAATAAAGTTATGGAGATAAAAAATAAGAAGCAGGAACTATCCGAATTGCTAGGAAAAATAAACAAAGCAGCGAGTTACGACGAGCTGATTTCTTTGGCACAAAACACCATCGTTTTGGCAAGTGAAATTAAAACTGCTGAGCGCATGCAAAAACAATTTGATGCTCTCTTGCAAGCCGAATTGATCAAAGAAGAACAGCGCTTGGCTGAAATTCAACAACAAAAACCCTTTTTTGAAACAGCTGTAGTTGCTGAAGAAACATTCGTTGAAGCTCTGCCTTCGATCGCAGATTCAACTGCGTCAGCTGCCGTGCAAACAATAGTTCACGAGCCTGCAATTGCGCCAGAAATTGTGGTACAGCAAATCTTTGAAAAACCAACTGCACGTCCCGCCACTATCTCTGAAAAATTAGAATCGAGCAGCGACCAAACACTTGCTGGAAAATTCAGAAAATCGCCCATCAGCGATTTGGTTAAAGCAGTGAACATCAACCAAAAAATACTCTTTACCAAAGAACTGTTTAAGGGCGACAGTTTTGCCTTCAACGAAGCCATACAAAAACTAAATAGTTTTCAAAATAAAGAAGACGCCCTTCGCTTCGTAAGGGCTGATCTACAAACAAAAAACAATTGGAAAGAAGGCAGTACCGCCGCCTCTGAGTTGGTGGAACTGGTAGAGCGCCGTTATGTATAAAATACTTTCGCTTTTTTTTTCGCTTTTCATGTTGCCCGCTGCCGCGCAAGACAGCGCGTATACCCGCCTTGTGCTGCAAAAATTAACGAGCGCTGAATTCGCGGGACGCGGTTATGTCGATAGCGGACACATCAAGGCGGCGCAATTCATCGCCGCTGAATTTGAAAAAATAGGGCTGCAAAAAATCAACAATACCCGATTTCAAAATTTTACATTGTCCCCCAATGTTTTCCCATCAGCAATGGAAGTCAGCATTGACAACCAAGCCCTAATTCCCGGCAGCGATTATTTGGTTGCGCCCGTTGCGCCATCACTGCAAGGAACTTTCAATTTGGTATGGCTCGATCAGTCAATAGTTTCAAATACAAAAAAAAGAAAAAAATTTGCCCGAGGAAATTACAGCAAATCCTTTGTCGTTGTTGATGAAAAAGGAATCGTGAACGAAGACGAAAAAACCTTTGTGCACCAACAAATTTATTTCCTAAAAGCAAAAGGAATCGTCAAAATTAAAGACAGCAAACTCACTTGGAGCATCGCACAAAAACAATCTGAAGACCTGCTGTCTATTGAAATTCCACGCGAAAAAATTAGTCGTCAAGCAAAAAAAATAAGCGTCAATATCAAAGCCCAAATACTGTCCAGCATTGAAAGTAGCAACGTCATCGGCTACATCAAAGGCACGCAACAACCCGACTCTTTTGTGCTCATCAGCGCACACTACGACCACCTCGGAAAAATGGGCAGCAACACCTATTTTCCTGGCGCAAACGACAATGCCAGCGGCACTTCAATGCTGCTCAACTTGGCGCACTATTTCTCCTTACCTCAAAATGCTCCTAAATGTTCCCTGTTATTCATCGCATTCTCTGGCGAAGAAATCGGCTTGCTCGGTTCAACCTACTATGTAGCCCATCCACTTTTTCCACTCTCGCAAATTAAACTGCAATTGAACATTGACATCATTGGCGATGCTGGCAACGGCATCACTGTAGTGAATGGCAAGCCCTTTGAAAAAGAATTTCAACAACTGGTCAGCATCAACGACAACAAAAAGTTATTGCCCAACATTCAAAAAAGAGGCGAAGCAGCCAACAGCGACCATTATCCTTTTTACAACAAAGGTGTAAAAGCACTTTTTATTTACAGCCGTGGCAAAAGCACTGCCTACCACGACATCAAAGACAATTTCAACAACCTTCCATTGGTCAACTACAAAGCCTGTTTCGACCTCTTCAAAGAATTTATTATACTTCAGCAATGACCCCAATTTCTGCCGTCATCATCACCAAAAACGAAGCGCAAAACATCGCACGCTGCCTCACATCGCTTGCTGGTGTAGCCGACGAAATTGTAGTTGTTGATTCGCATTCTAGCGATGAAACAGAAAACATTTGCAAGCGCTTTGGTGTGCGCTTCATTTCGCATTCGTGGGAAGGCTACAGCGCCTCCAAAAATTTCGGAAACGCACAAGCTTCACACAACTGGATCTTGTCGCTCGATGCCGACGAGGCTTTGTCTCCTGAACTCAAAAGTGCAATCATCGAATTGAAAAAAAACGACCATCCGCAGTTGGCTTCTTTTCACCGACTCACGAACTACTGCGGCCATTGGGTGAAATACGGCGGCTGGTATCCCGACACCAAAACGCGATTGTTTTCACGACAAAATACACAGTGGAAGGGCATCTTGCACGAAGAACTCCAATCTTCCGTTCCGCAAAAAACCGTGCTTCTCAAAGGCGATTGTTTGCACTACAGCTATTATAGCCGCGAACAACATTACCGTCAAGCACAAAACTTTAGCAGCATAGCCGCAAAAGAATTGTACGAAGCTGAAAAAAAGGCGAAATTTCACAAACGCTATCTCAGCCCCCTTGTGAAATTCATCCGCGACTATTTCATAAAATTAGGGTTTTTAGACGGTGCCACTGGATTCACCATTGCACGAATATCAGCCTACGCCACCTTTTTGAAATACCATAAATTGCATTTACTCCACAAAAATTTCAGCAAGGATTCAAACAAGAATAAATGAACAACCTAAAAATAAAAGCACCAAAAATAACCACGCAAATTTTCATTGGAATGTTTGCAGGCATTGCCGTTGGTTATTTCTTTGCGGACTTTGCACCACATTTGAAATTATTGAGCGACGTTTTTTTACACCTCATCAAAATGATCATCGCCCCATTGGTATTCACCACACTGGTCATGGGCGTTGCAAAAGTGGGCGACTTTAAATCGGTAGGCAGAATCGGCATCAAAACAATGCTGTACTTTCAATTTGCAACAGTGTTGGCATTGACACTCGGACTGCTGTTAGTTAATCTTTTGACCCCCGGAAAATGGATGTCGCTAGCACTGCCCGAAAAAGGCGCCGATACGGGTCTTGTGGTACAAAAGATACACGACTTTAAAACCTTTGTCCTCGACCTCGTGCCTACCAGTATTTTCGATGCCATGGCGAACAACTCCATCATACAAATTGTAATTTTTGCGCTCTTCTTCGGCATTGCTGCCGCGGCCATTGGCGAAAAGGCCGACCCCATATTAAAAACAATTGATTCCGCGGGGCACATCATGCTGAAAGTAACACAATACGTTATGGCGCTTGCACCCATAGGGGTATTTGGCGCGATGGCAGCTGTAGTTGCTGCCAATGGACTCAGCATTTTGTCGGGTTATGGCTATTTAATTCTTTGCTTTTTTGGCGGACTTTTGCTCTTTATTTTCGGCATCTTAGGCAGCATTTGCCTCGTCGCCAAAATTCCTTTTCTGCAATTGCTCAAAGCCATCAAAGAGCCTGCTTTGATGGCGTTCAGCACAGCGAGCTCTGAATCGGCATTTCCAAAAACCATTGAAAGTCTGGAAAGCTTCGGCTGCAGTAAAAAAATTGTCAGTTTCGTTTTGCCTTTGGGCTACTCATTCAACCTCGACGGCTCCATTATGTACATGACTTTCGCCACTGTTTTCATCGCGCAAGCCTACGGTATTGACTTGTCAATGCAACAGCAAATTACCATGATGCTCATCTTACTTGTCACCAGCAAGGGAATGGCAGGAATTCCGCGTGCATCGCTCGTCGTGATCGCGGGCACACTTGCCACATTTGAAATCCCTGTAGAAGGATTGCTGCTGCTAATGGGCATCGACCAAATACTGGACATGGGCCGATCGGCCACCAACGTGGTTGGCAATGCAGTAGCGACAGCGGTGATTTCAAAATGGGAAAAAGAATTGCACCTGCGCGCTCCGCAATAAATCATCATACCAAATACATTGACAGTAAAAACAATAGCGCAAAACCGCATACGCTCTATTTTTTGTACACAATAAATAAACTATTTTTACCCCAACAAGACATTACAAAATACACGTGCGCAAAGCATTTCAACAAAAAATTAAAAGATGATATACCAAGGCGTAGCCATCGCTGAGCGATTGGAAGGTGGAAGAAAAGGATGTGAAATTGAAGTGGGATTGAGTGATGTTGTATGTACCGTTGACAGCGAAAAAATTCGCTTTTCAATTCTCGATGTAGAAATAAGTATGGGCGGCGCGTCCGACCGTTTGATCTATTTCAAACACCCGCGATTTCCCGATTTTATCTTTTACACGAGCGACAAAAAAATATTGAAAGACGAAAATTTACACTACCACGATCACGCCAAAAAAAATGTGAAGCAAGTCAATAAAAAACGCGTCTTTAATTGGACTATAGTAGCCGGTATCGTTGGATTTTTTGGGCTGATTGTGCTTTGTCTGTTTATGTTTAGATCACAAATGATACGCGCCGTTGCAAACCAAGTACCGCCGCAATGGGAAAGACAAGTAGGGGATAAATTATTTGAACAGGTCACCTCAGGTCACAACCTGATTAAGGATTCCATGCTTATCAACGAGCTCACCAAAACCATGCAGCCATTAGTAAAAGCTGTTGATGACAGCTCCTTTCATTTTAAATTTTTCATCGTTCAAGACGCTACTTTGAATGCTTTTGCTTTGCCTGGTGGAAACATTGTTATTCACTCTGGACTCATTGCCAAATCAACGTCGTGGGAAGAATTAATGGGTGTGCTTGGTCATGAAATTTCACACGTCACCGAGCGCCACCACATACGCGGCATCGTTTCAAACTTGGGCATTTTTGTGGTGCTGTCAGCAGTCATTGGAGATGCCACAGCTGTTTTCGGCACGCTGGCTCAAGCCGGCGGAGACCTGTCTTCGCTGATGTACAGCAGAGATTACGAAAGAGAGGCCGACGAAAAAGGATGGGATTATTTGTTGAAAGCAAATATAGATCCACGCGGCATGATCTCCTTTTTCAAAAAACTACAAAAAGAATATCCCGAAGACAAAGAGCTTGGAGAAATTACAGCAGTGCTCAGCACACACCCTGCCACCAAAGAAAGAATTGACAACCTCAATGAAAAAACAAAAGAGTTGAAAGGTTTAAAATTTACAACGATTTCAAATTCTTTTGATACATTTAAACAGCGCTTAAAAACAGACTTAGACAAAGAATAAAATGGAAATAAATTTAACAGGAAAACCAGCCTTCACCTACGTCAACGTAGATTTACAACCTGGAGAAACCATCATCGCTGAAGCCGACGCAATGGCCAGTATGGCAGCAGGAATCAGCATTTTAGCAAAAACCAATGGCGGTATTATCGGTGGCTTGGTAAAAAAATTCGTAGGAGGCGAAAGCTTTTTCGTAAATCACTTTACAAACAACAGCAACAAAGTTCAGCGACTTGTTTTAACACAGCCAACACCTGGTGACATGAAGGTGATGGAACTCAATGACCAATCATATTGTTTGCAAGGAGGCTCATACATCGCTTGTACTTCGGGAATCAAACTCGGGGTTAAATGGGCTGGTATCTCCTCACTAATCGGCGGCGAAGGTTTGTTCAAACTGCAAGCGTCGGGAACAGGACAATTGATCTTTGGTGCCTATGGCGCATTGATTGAAAAAGACATCGATGGTGAATACATTGTTGACACCAGTCACTTGGTGGGCTACGAGCCACATATGAAATTAAAAACACAATTGTCGGGAGGCATCTTCTCTAGCTTTTTTGGCGGCGAAGGATTGGTCACACGGGTAGAAGGAAAAGGAAAAATCATTATTCAATCACGCAGCGTTAGTGGCTTAACTGCTTGGTTAAACCGTTATTTTTAATCGTACACTATGGAAGTTAAAATAGAAAAAGGACCGGGCGCTGCAGCTGCAAAAGTTACCTTGCAAGCCGGCGAAGTGCTCACCGCAGAATCTGGCGCAATGATCGCCATGAGCGACGACTTAAGCGTTGAAACAACAACGCACAAAAAAAATTCACGCGGCATCATGAAGGCCATCAAAAGAGCCATCTCCGGAGAAAGTTTTTTTATGAACCACTTTACTGCCGGACCGCAAGGCGGCACTGTATATTTGGGCTGTACGCTTCCTGGCGACATGTTTACCTATGAATTAAATGGCGACAAGTTGATTGTGCAGGCAGGTTCATATGTTGGCTCAGCACATGATGTGAATGTGGAATTCAACTGGCAAGGATTTAAATCATTGTTCTCAGGCGAAAGTGCTTTTTGGTTAGGTGTTTCGGGCAAAGGAACCGTTATTTTAAATTCATTTGGCGCCATTTATTCTGTTGAAGTCGACGGCGATTACATCGTGGATACAGGCCACATTGTTGCTTTTCAGGAGACTTTAAATTTCAGCATCGGCACTGCCGGTTCAAGCTGGATCAACTCGTACTTTGGAGGTGAAGGACTCATCTGCCGCTTCAGAGGAAAAGGCACTGTATGGTGTCAATCACACAACGACAATGCATTTGGATCAGCACTCACACCGAGTTTAAAAACAAGATAAGACATGGAAAACACTTTTGAACATTACATAGAGGGCAGACCCGATTTCGCTTTACTGACCGTAAAAATACCGTCGGGACAAACCCTGAAAGTTGAAGCGTCGGCCATGGCTACCATGGACACCAATCTCAAAATGAAAACCAAAATGAAAGGAGGCTTCGGACGATTGTTCACCGGAGAATCCATCTTCATCAATGATTTCACCGCTGAAAATGGTGCAGCCGAAATAAAAATTGCACCTTCTGCACCAGGCGATCTTATTCACTATCCGCTCAACGGCAGTGAAACTTTGTATTTGCAAAGTTCGGCTTTTGTGGCTTCAGCACCATCGGTAACAGTGAATTCAAAATGGCAGGGCTTCAAAGGCTTCTTCAGTGGCGCAGGATTGTTCCTTGCACAATGCACTGGCAGCGGCGATTTGTGGTTCAACAGTTTTGGAGGTGTCATTGAAATCGACGTGAAAGATTCTTACGTCGTGGATACTGGAAACATAGTGGCCTTCAGTGGAAATCTTAACTATAGTGTTACGCGTTTCGGTGGCTACAAATCGCTATTCTTCTCTGGAGAAGGTTTGGTTTGCCGCTTTCAAGGCGAAGGCAAAGTGTGGATTCAAACCCGAAAAATTGGACCGCTAACTTCCTGGGCCCATCCATTTCGACCAGAAGGAAAAAATTAAAAAATTACAACAACACAAAAGGCAGGCTCTTCAAAAAAGAGCCTGCTTTTTTTTGCTCCAGTGAACAAATTGTAACGCGCTTCATTTTTTATGTCCACATCAATCTATGAGTCTCTTAAAAAGATTACCGGATATATCCACAAAATACATTGCCTTCGTAAACAGAGGGAAAAGAAAAATGTACACAAAAGAATAAATATTTTTCACAGCACAATAATTATAGTTTGCAGGCACACAAACACAAAATAAGTAAGTGTGACAAAGATTGGAATAGCAGCAAACAAGAATCAGTGGTATTGAATCAACATTCCGTCAATTTTCTTACCTTTCACTCATGATTCATTCGATAAAAGTTTTAAGTGATTTAATACAAATCCAATCGTACAGCGGCGATGAAGCGCAGCGTGTAAATTATTTAGAAAAATTAATTGCTGCCGAAGGCATTCCCACACAAAAGCATTTAAACAATTTGTGGTGCGTGAACAAACACTTTGAAACAGGTAAATTCACTATTCTTTTGAATTCACATACCGACACAGTAAAGCCAAACAAAGGATATACGCGCGATCCGCTAAAAGCAGAAATCATAGACGGCAAATTATTTGGACTCGGCAGCAACGACGCCGGCGGACCCTTGGTTTCATTGCTCGCCGTATTTTGTGAATTGTATGCTGAGCAATTGCCCTTCAATTTGGTTTTCGCTGCAAGTGCCGAAGAAGAAATATCGGGTAAAAATGGTGTTGCTGCATTATGGTCGCATTTACCAAAAATTGATTTAGCCCTTGTTGGTGAACCTACGAAAATGGAGTTGGCTGTGGCCGAACGAGGATTGATGGTGCTTGACTGCGTCGCGAAAGGCAAGGCCGGACATGCCGCCCGCAACGAAGGCGTTAACGCAATTTACGAAGCCATTAAAGACATTCAGTGGTTTACCACGCAGCAATTTCCGAAGGTGTCGAAAGTTTTGGGATCCGTGAAAATGAGTGTTACTATGATAGAGTCGGGAAGTCAGCACAATGTTGTTCCGGCCGAATGCAAATTTGTTGTAGACGTTCGTGTGCCCGATACTTACTTGAATGAGGAATTGCTTCAGCTCATCAAAGAAAACGTGTCCTGCGAAGTTGCAGCGCGTTCTACGCGTTTAAATTCATCAGGATTGCCAGAGGGTCATCCGCTTTTTGCAGTTGCCAAAACACTATCGATTCCAACGTACGGCTCACCTACTACCAGCGATCAATCATTGATGCCTTGCGTAAGCGTAAAAATCGGTCCAGGCGACAGTGCGCGTTCCCATATGGCCGACGAATATATTTTTGTAGATGAATTGGAAAAAGCTCCAGCGCGCTACAAAGAAATATTATTGGGTCTTGGAAGTAAATTGTAATGAAAGCTGTTGACAATTACATTTACAATGCTCCCGAAAAATATCGCGATTTACTTTGCCGACTTCGCGAAATTTTATTGAACTCCTCTCCTTACATTGATGAAAAAATTGCTTACCAAATTCCCTTTTACAAACACTTCGGAATGTTGTGCTACATTGCACATGGCAAAAGAGGTGTGGAAGTTGGGTTTTGGCGTGGACATGAATTATCCAACGAACAAGGAGTGTTGATCGCTGATGGAAGAAAAATTGTGCGCTCCTTAGTTTATGAAAAAACAGAAGATTTAGATGAAAACATCTTATTGGAAATTGTGCAAGAAGCTATGTTGTTGAACGAACAAAGAATGAAAAAAAAGAAATAAAAACTTTAGTTTTCTTTTATCAAATCGGTTTGAAAACCACCCACAAT
Source organism: Flavobacteriales bacterium (assembly GCA_947444925.1). Classification (GTDB taxonomy): domain Bacteria; phylum Bacteroidota; class Bacteroidia; order Flavobacteriales_C; genus JAHEZL01. Next base: position 29,878 of record CANFBW010000020.1, read on the forward strand.
TTGCAGCATTTTAATTTGTGGGATTCTGCTTTTGTACAGTGAATTGTAGTCCCACTGCAGCACGCAAGCACTGAACTTATGCGCCTTGCTTGTTACCTTGTTTTCTTCATCCAATTTCAACAACTGCGCCACAGCGTTTTCTGCAAATGTTTTGTACGTGTAAAAAGGAATGGCCTCGCGCTCTTGATTTTTATCCGTCTTGGCCGGACGCTCACCGTAAAACAAATGCAGGTCGGTACTGACGTCTTTTTTGTTGTAAAAAAATGTTTTGTTGTTGTAGGCAATAGCCTGTGTTTGCACGGCATTGAGATCCACCAAGGTTCCTTTGAATCCTTTTTCTTTGGCGTCTTTCAAAATGCTTTTCGCAAACTTTTTGCCAATCGCCTCGCCGCTGATAAAGCTCTTATTTTCCACTTTCGACAAATATACATTTACCAATTTTTGCAGTTCAGGAGAATACTGAAAAGGCAATTTCCCTTTTTGGCTGCGCATTTCGTTGACCGCATGAAACACTGCAGCATTCAGCAATTCAGCATCGGTATCGGCCAAAGTAAATTCTTTATCGGCAACACCCGAGGCAAAAAATTCTTCAAAACTTTGGTCGTAATAATTGTGCTCTGTAGTGAACGACACGCAAAGCAAAAGCGCTAAAGCAAGGCATAATTTGGCCCAAATAAAAATGGGTGCGCTCTGTTTATTTATCCTTGGCATGATAGTACAACTCGTTTAATTGTGTGCGGTAGTTTTCCAATTTAATTTCGTGCTTCTCGTAAACCATCAAATATTTTTTATCCAGTTGCAGCCACTTTTCCTCGCGCTTGATACGCTGCTGCAAATAGTTTTCATATTTGCTTTTGTGCCACTTTTGAATTTTCTTAGCATCAAGTAAACTCAGTGCTGGAAGAGCTTTTATCTTTAGGGTATCAAAACCACGTGAGAAAGCAAGCACATAAGTATCTTCCTCCTTTTCAGGATAAATCAATATGTCTTGTAGGTTCAACACATAAATCTCCACAGTTGATTTTTTTTTCGCTTTTTCTTTGTCTGTTTTTTCACTCAGCGCATACATTTTCAATAAATCCGGATCCATTTCACTACCCGTATATTCCCATTGAATTCCTTTGTAAACTTTGAGCTCAGGATAGGCTTTTATTTTATCGCCAAAAAGATCGAGGTACTTTTCCGTGTAACCATATTGCGGTTCAAGAGCAAAATAAAAACGTTTTTTTGTGACTTGTTTTTTAATGGTGAGCGTCACCTTAGACGTCAATAAATCGTAGTCCATCACAGGTGTTTCAGCGCGGTGATTTTTCGCGATTTCATTAAAATTATTGTTGAACACAAAGGCACTTTGCTCCAACACATTGGTATTCACGATTTGCTTTTTCATGTGCAATTGATCGGCAGCAACGGCACATTCTTCCAAGTAAATCAATTGCAAAGAAGTCATCTTATCAAGCTCCGAAAAAAAGTCACTAGCAGCACTAAAAGAACAATTGACAAAGTGAATGTTTTGCAAAGTCAATTCTTTGAACGACACCGGCAAGCGCCCCAATGCGGCGCGGTAAATGCGTAAATCGCGCAAGCTCTTTAATTTTGAAATATTAAAAGGCACTATTGTCATTTTCGCATCGCCTATGCGCAATGCACGCAACTGTTTGAGGGGTGCAATGGTTTCAATAAAAGCACTCACATCCAAATCACTGCTGCCCCGCACATCGATACTCTTGAGGGCCAACAACTGCGAAATAGCGCTGGGCAAAATTTTCATTGTAGATCTCGCCAAATCAAGATTTTCTAAGGCGCGTAACTTCCCTATGCTACTCGACAAGGACTTGCTTTCCTGCAAAATCAAGGTATGCAGAAGGGGTAGCGTTGCCAACAAATCCATATTGTAATCTCTACTTAGTCCTTCGTTATTCGAAAAATTGAAGGTGTGCAAATGGCGCAGCGATGAAAACCCAATGTTCAAACTATCAATTCTGTTACTTGCTACATTCAGTTCGTGCAAAGCCAAATCTTTAAAGGTCAAAGGCAAATACGCAATGCCGTTGCCCTCCATCGACAGCACTTTGAGCGCTTTGAACTCTCCAATGGAGGCTGGTAAAAAAAACAAATTACAGTAATCAAGTTGCAGTACTTCCAAATGTGGCAGCTTCGCCAATTTCTTAAACGTGTCGATGACCTTGAGCTTTCTGTTGCCATTTAAATTAATGCGCTTCAAACGCGAGCAAGAGCTGATGTATGAAGGAAGTGTGTCAATATCCAGATTCGACAAATCGAGTTCTTGAGCATCTCTTATTTTCGCATAATCCAACGCATCCTGCGCTTTGGAAAGGACAGCACAAAAAATAAAAATCACAAAAAGTACCTGCTTCATTTACAATGCAAGTTAATTCAGAAAAGAGAGTTTTTAGGAGCCAATCCCAAAAGTAAATGAATAAAAGAATGTTGATAACACACAGCATTAGTGCAAATGCAACAACGTACCGAACATCAAAATCACGCGAAAAAGATCGCGAAAAGAGCTTGTGCTTTAACACGAACATCGAGAAGAAAAAACGACGGCAATCTCTTAATAAGCCCTTACATTCTTACCTTCCACATAATTGATGAAAGATCTGTTGACCACTTTATTTCCTCCAGGAGTAGGATAATCACCAGTGAAATACCAATCGCCAGTATGGTTAGGGCAAGCCTTGTGCAAATTATCAACGGTTTGATATACCACTTCCACCATCGCATTGATGTCTTTTGGCGTAAGTAATTCGGTGATTTTTGCTGAGATTTCTTCGTCGCTGAAAGGGGCGTAAATCTCTTTTACATAATTCACGATTTGCTCCTTCGGCAATTTTTCTTGCGCCTTTGCTTTGCGATACACATCGTCAATGACCGACTGTTGCCCTCTCTCCTTCAACAAAGAGATGGCCGCTTGAAAGGCAATAAAATCGCCCAGTTTCGCCATGTCGATGCCGTAACAATCGGGATAACGAATTTGTGGTGCAGACGATGCAATCACAATTTTTCGTGGATTGAGACGATCCATAATGCGTAAAATACTTTGTTTCAAAGTGGTCCCGCGAACAATAGAATCATCTATCAAAACCAAATTATCAACGCCTTTCTTCACCACCCCGTAGGTAGAGTCGTATACGTGCGCCACCAAGTCATTTCTGCCGCTGTCGCCAGTGATGAAGGTGCGCAACTTAGCGTCTTTGATAGCAATTTTTTCAGTACGAATAACAATGCGCAAAATCTTGTCGAGTTCGGCTTCTGTTAATCCTTGTTTAGACATCAACAATTCTTTCTGTTTCGCGATGCGGTGATCACTTAATCCGTCGCGCAAACCAAAGAACGAAGCTTCAGCTGTATTTGGAATGTATGAAAAAACGGTGTTTTCGAAATCAAAATCCACTGCTTGCAAGATGCGTGGCGCAAGGTATTTGCCCAAGCGCTTACGCTCCAAATAAATATCGGCATCGCTGCCTCGTGAGAAATAAATTCTTTCAAAAGAACATTCCTTGCGCTCGGCAGGCTCCTTCACCATTTGCTCGCTGATGTCACCGTTTTTTTTGATGATGAGCGCGTACCCAGGTTTAACAGGCTGAATAGATTCTATCGGTACATTAAACGCTGTTTGTATCGCCGGTCGCTCCGAAGCAACAACAACTACCTCGTCGTCTTTGTAATAAAATGCCGGACGAATTCCCGCAGGATCTCTCAGCACAAAAGCATCACCATGACCAACCATGCCCACCATTGCATACCCACCATCAAAATCGCGAGATGCATTTTTCATGATCTTCTGAAGGTCAAGATGCAATGCAATCTCCTCAGATATCTCCTGATTTGTTAAGCCTGCTGCCTTGTATTTGTGAAATAAATCTTGATTTTCGTTGTCAAGAAAATGTCCCATTTTTTCCAGTACAGTAACCGTATCACTGCGCTCCTTTGGATGCTGACCTAAGGTGACCATTCGGTCAAAAAGCTCGTCGACATTCGTTAGGTTGAAATTACCAGCAAGCACCAAATTTCGCGTTTTCCAGTTGCTTTGACGTAAGAAAGGGTGGCAGTATTCAATGCTGTTGCCGCCAAAAGTGCCGTATCGAAGGTGGCCCAACAAAAGCTCACCCATGAAAGGAATATTGTTTTTGAGCCACTGTGGATCGCGCAATCTCTCGGGGGCCTTTTCCTGTAGGGCTACAAAATTTGAATTTATTTTTTCAAAGATGTCTTTGATAGGTTGTGGGGAGTTGGATCGGTAGCGCGAGATGTAGCGTTTTCCTGGTCCAGAGTCCAATTTGATGGTCGCCACACCAGCGCCGTCTTGCCCACGGTTGTGCTGTTTCTCCATCATCAGCCACAGTTTATTAAGGCCGTACATTGAACTCCCGTATTTTTCGAGATAAAATTCTAAAGGCTTTAAAAGGCGTATCAATACGATACCGCATTCGTGTTTTATTGCATCACTCATTGGAAAGTCCTCAATTTGCGCTTCAAAGTTATCACAATTTATGGGAGGCAAACATTTTTACTTCAATTTATTTATGCGCAACGAAAGCGTATCCATAAAGTTCTGTGATGCTGCCGACTTCATCATAAGTGGCGAAATAAAATTTGCTCTTGCACCGCACGTGGCCAGATGGTCAAAACACCAATAGGCACTGCCCTTGCTGTTGCACAAGGAATCGATTTTTTGCAAAAATGCTAGCCTGTTGCGCTGCGTGCGCAATATTCCTGAGAATCCAGGCGACTCATATACAATAACCTGCACGCCTTTGGTGCGTGCCAAATCCATTATTTTCACAAAATACGTCTCCCGCGTGGCATTCCAAATGAAAGTCTTATCGGCTGCATCTTCTGGCGTATTGCCAAATTCATCTAGCTGAACATCGAACAACAAGCTATCGCTTTTTCGAGCAGGATCGAAGAAGGGACTAACTGCCGGTCGATGTTGCTCGTAGCCCTTACTCAAATAAGGCTTTTGTTTGCCGCTGTTCCAATGCTTGAGTCCTTGTAGTGCCGGAAAAAGAAGCATTCTTCCAAAATACGTGTAGCGCAACAATGGCAGGCGAATCCACGGTGCATAGTTGCTATCGAGCTCGCCGATGGTTGCACTCACAATACTATCGGCTAAGAATGGAGCAAAGCGATAAGCATGAAAAGTATTGAAGCGCAAATCAAAGGACTCAGGCGTTACATAAAGCAATAGCATTTTAGGCGCCGGATTGCTTTTCAAAAAAAGATAGAAATGCAAATAATTATCGGCAAAATCGGAATGGTTCAAAGACAAGTTGTATACTGGACAGCTCAATTTTTTCTCCAAATAATCAGGATCAATAGTGAACAATGGCTCACAGGGACCCAACACCAGTGCTTCAGCACGCACCTTGCCTTGCCCAGCGTAGGACGCTTTTAAATTAAGATTGTGTGACAAACCAAAATACAACAAATAGTCAAGCGCAAATGCAGCAGCCATAACCAGTAACAACAATATGGTGAGTTTCTTTAACATTAAAAACGCGCATAAATAAATTGTTCGCCATCACTAAATACCCCGAGCACAGCAATAAGTAGTAGGAAGGAAAACAGCCAACTCACACTGAATTTATCACTGTTGGCTTTTGCGTTGAGTTTGCCCTCAAAGAGTAAAAAAAGAAGCACGAGCAAAGCAGCTAAAGCACAATTAAAAAGATCATTGAGTTCTCCTCCTTTTCCTATAACTGCCACAAAACCGGCCAACCAGTTGTGCGGCCAAAAAGTATTAAAAGAAAAAATATCTGTTGTTAGTTTGTAAACCACTTGCAGGTCGGCAGCGCGAAAAAACACATTGGCAAAACTCACTGTAACAAGAGTCAAGAACCAACCCAAAGCTTTTGGAATTTTTATTTGACGATGTTGTGCCAACAATTCAATGCTGAGGTAAAGCATATGGCAAACTCCCCAAAGTAAAAAGGTAAGGCCGATACCATGCCAGAATGCAGAAAAAAACAAGGTCAAAACAATGCCAAAAAATGCTGACCACAAAGCGCTCTTTCGGAAATAATATGAAAAGGGGTAGTACACGTAGGCGCTCAGCCACTGCATCAAGGTGATGTGCCAGCGGCGCCAAAAATGGGTGATGGATGTTGCCCGCAGGGGAAGAGCAAAATTTTCAGGCAAGTTAATGCCAAACATACGCGAAATGCCCAAAGCCATGTCAATGTAGCCTGAAAAATCAAAGTACACCTGCAGGGTAAAAAGCAATCCGCCAAAAAGTGCGGTGAATCCGTGCAAGGGATAGCTGCCTTCAAAAACTGCTGCACTCATTGGCGCCAAGCGATCAGCGAGCACCAATTTTTTAAAAGCACCAAAAGCAAAACGGTTGGCACCAGAAACAAGGTTTTCTAATTTAAAAATCGGAGCGCTAAACAATGCTTTTTTTGCATTTTGATAAGTAATAACTGGACCGCACAACAATTTCGGAAAATAAGCAGCTGACAAAATATAATAGCCAGCCTTTTCTTCGGGCTTGATGCGTCCAATTTTTATGTCAAAAAGATAGGCCATGTGCTGTAATGCGTAAAAGGATAGACCAAGTGTTAACATCAGCGTGGGTGTGGCGCTTCCCCTCCACGCTCCGTCCTCCAGAAGCAGTACTTTAAAAATTACCAGTTCAAAGAGCAAAATTGACAAACCCAATACGAACAAGACTTGCTTGTGCTTCGCGCTGGTAGAAATCAGTCGTCCCCAATAAAAAGCAAAAAAAGCATTGCCCAACAGCAAGAGAATTGCGCACCATTGCAAGTAAGCAATGAAAAGCAAACTGGCGAAAAACAAAACATGCAGTGGATATTTAGAGCGGTAATAAAACAGCAAGCTTAGCGCCAAAAAAAAAACAAAATATAGTGCTTCCAACAACATTATACCGCACTTGTTTTTTGTGCAATGCAATCTACAATATCGCCCAATGTTTGAAAATCAGTTACCTCCACAAAAGAAAACCGTAGTGAGAAAGCCTCTTCAATTTTAGAAATCAAGGGCAAATGAGAAAAGGAATTCCACGCAGAAATATCAGCAGCGGCAGTGGATTCATCACAAACAAAACCGTTCAGCTTAAAGAAATCAATCACGATTTCCCCCACTTTTTGTAAAATTTCTGCGTGCTCCATAGCGCTAAAATACAAAACAAAAAAAGGCGGATGATGAGATCCGCCTTTTTTTAAATCGATAAGCCATCACTTTGACTTTTCAATTGACCAACCCATCGACAAGCCGAAGGTCCAACCACCTTTGTTTGGAATGGCATACAAATTCACCGGTATATTCAAATTGCCAGAGGTCAATGTTTTACCTACCGCGAAGACCCATGAACTGGTAATTCTATTTGCACCGCGACTGTCAAGACGATCCACAATGTTTATGTCTTTGCCTTTAAACTCACCATTGTACTTATCCTGCTCCAAGTGCCAAGTGTTGTTCTCGTCGTAAAAACCTGACGTGTGTTGTTGAATATTGAAAGTTGGCCCAAAACCAAATTCCCACTTTGATTTCTTCCAACGAAAACCATTGATGATAGACAAAGAAGGAATAAATTTTTGTTGTTCCATCCCACCAATCAATCCGAAAAATTCCACCAAAGCCATTACATTTCCAGTGTTTAAATAGCGTGCCTCTGTGTGGTAGCCAAACTGAGTCATCAATGGTGAAATATCAAATCCCCCTTTGTTTTTTGGTGCCGCCAAAATAGCAGCATTTTGGCCGGTCAGCATTGAAACGCCAAAACGAGGACCCGACAAATTCAGCTTTCTAACATTGGGTTTGTCGACCAAATCAGCTTCATGCTTTTGAAAAAGATAAAGGTTTTCCAACTCCGTGTTGACAGGAGCTCCAAGCAAGCTTTCAATAGAAAAACGCACCAAAGCTTGCAGCTCTATCGGTTCATAAATATACTCCTTCACTACAGCTGCTTCTTGCGCACCAGTTTGAACATTGTACTGTCGCAAACTGATGGCGAGCATTCTCCCTATTTTCTCTACAGTACCTGAAACCACAAAATCCAAATGCAAATTGTGACCAACAGCAAGCACGCAACTCTTGCTCATACAATTGTTTTTTTCGAGGCTACTGCTTTTATAGTAATTGTCGATTTCATAGCGGTCAACAACTTCAAATTTTTGCAGTTTCTCAATTTCAATTCGAACAATAGATGTCACTTCATTTTGCGACAGTTCAATGCCTTGCACATCAATGTATGTGACGCCCAGCAAGGGCAAGCGAGAAGGGTTTTGGCCAAAAGCTCTTGTTCCAAAAAACAACAGCGTAACGATTATAACTTTACTTAAACATTTCATAACTATAGTTTTTAAATGTGGAACAAAACTATAGGCAAAGCAGCGGTGCTTTGTATTGATGTTTGCGTCAACACACAAAATCAATTGCAAAAAATGCAAAAACCAAGAAGAATGTGATTGAATTAGGGCCTCGGCAATTAGCGAATGATAGTCAAGCTGCCAGTTTTAGAATCTTTGGCACCACCAAAATACTGCACTTCAGCATAATATACATATGACTCCATGTTTTGTGGTTGTCCTTTGTAAATGCCGTCCCAGCCTTGGTTGATGTCACTTGACTCAAAAACAATTTCACCCCAACGGTTGAAAATTCTGAAGGTCAAAAGCTTTTCAATACCCCAACCTTTCACAAATACAAGGTCATTGATTCCATCGGCATCGGGTGTAAAAGCGGTAGGCACATCCATCGTAAAAATTTTGCGAACACAAATCTTGTAGATTTTTGTAGACTCAAAACAATTCATCGTATCGCGCATCACCAGTTTGTAAGTGCCATCTTGCAAAACAATTAAACTTGGCATAGGGCAATCGGTACAACTCAAATTTTTAGTTTCACCGCTCGTCCAGTCATAGGTATAACCATCGCCATGATCCGTTCCAAGTATGGTTGATTGACCAATGATGACGCAGGTATCTGTTAGGATGAAAGGAATCTGATTGTACACCGTAGCATTTACAGTTTTGGCCAATACACAGCTGTTGGTGTCGCTCACGGTAACCGTATACGCTGTGCTTTTACTTGGATGCGCAAGAGTTGATGCCTGATTTGGGGTACTCAAACTATCTGTTGGCGACCAAACGTAGTGGTAGCCCAACTTAGGAGTTGCCGATAATATTTTACTATCGCCAAAGCACATTGCTACATCACTGGTGCTGAAGGAAGGCTCAGCACTCATCACTAATTTTTTCTCTGTAGTATCCTTGCAACCAGATGCATTGTCAGCAATGCGCAAAGACATGGTGTAGTTACCTACAGAAGCGATGGTTATTGGCGCGACAACCTGTCCATTAAATTTTTGTTGTGTTGGAGAAAGCACCCATTCCCATGAATCGGCACCACCCGAAGAATCGGTCACCGTTAATTTATCGCCCAAACACAATGCACTGTCACTGATGCCAAATCTTGCATAAGCATCGTGCAGTTGAACAGTGTGTTTCGGACTATTAGAGCAAGCCTTGCCAGCAGAGTACACTGTTAATGAAACCGTGTTTATTCCCCCCGGAGGATAAAAATCAAATTTGTTGTACACAGGGTTTCCACCTTGCACTATTCTACCGCTAAAATCCCATTCCCAAGTGGCAACGTCTTTTGCATTGACTATTGTGAACTTCACCGAATCACCGATACAAATTAAATTTTTATCGAGCGTGAAATCAGCTACAGGTCCCACAATGGTAATAGCGCGCGTAGTGTCGTCTTGACAACCGAAAGAAGTTTGCGCCACCAACTTAGCATTGTAAGTTCCAGGTTGACCATAGGTAAATTTAACGGGCGATTGCGGCAAAACCGGATCACCAGTACCCACATTCCAACTCACTACAGTAACTGGTGAATTGGCTGTGGAGTGATCGTAAAATGCAGCAACAAAAGGGTAACACAAGTTTGCGGTTGAATCGGCATTGCTGGTATATGAAGCAACAGGATACGATTGCACATCAATAAATGCTGACTTTGTCAAAGAGTCTTTACAGCCATGCACGTCTTTTACAACCAATTTAACATCGTAAGGACCAGGAGCATTTTTGAAAGCATGCGCAACAACTGGATTGTTGTTCACCGTGGTAAGCGGACTGCCGTCGCCAAAGTCCCAAGTGAATTGTGTATTTTGATTTCCCGCGGCGGTAAAAGTGGTAGCAACATTGGTGCACAAAGTTTGGTCAGCAGCACTAAATTCAGTAACAGGCAACCACGGCGTTACCACTTTCACAATACTGTCTTGACAGCCCAGTTTGTCGGTCACTATCATTTTGACTGAAAAGGGATTGCCAACCTTTGATGAATAATTGTGTGTCGGCGATTTAATATTTGCCGTATTCGACAATGAAGTGGCGTCACCAAAATTCCATTGCCATGCAACCACCGCCGTATCTGAATGCGTGGTATCGTTAAATATCACTGGAAAAGGCAAACATCGAGAAGTATTGTCCATCGTGTATCCAGCAACGATGTGGTACACTTTCAAATTAAAAAAAGCAGTGTCTTTACATCCGTTTTGCGCACTAACAATCAAGCGCACGGTGTCCTTTCCAAAGTTCGCATACGTGTGTTTTGCAGTAGTAATGTTTGTAAGAGATGGCACTGAACCATCACCCCAATCCCAGCGGTAACCATTTTGACAAGCTGAGAAAACATCAACCGACGAGGCAGCGCTAAAAGTATGCTCTACTTGTCTACAGATAACAGCTGCTGTTGTAATCACCGCCTTTACTTGGCGCACCACAACATCAACAGTGTCGGCATAATCAGCACAACCCGACGTGCCATTGGTGCCCTTAAGAATAACTTGATAATTACCACTTGCCGCGTAGGTATGCGTTACAGTAGAATCGGTAGATCCTGCAACGATGATGGCATCACCAAAATTCCAAGTCCATGAATCAGCGCCAGAAATCTTTCCTTTAAAAGTATAGTCCAAAGGTTTGTCACACTGCGCCGAATAAGTCAACCGCGCAATAGGCCCTTTTAAAGTCACTGCATTTGTAATTGTTTTTGTACTCGAACAACCATTGTATACCGCAGTGAGCGTTACATCTTGCGGGCCAGCTACCCCGTTGAAAGAAGTTGTCCACGTAGAGTCGCTTGCACAATCAGATACATTGCCTCCATCCGCAGTATAATGCCAAGCGCTTACTTTATTTCCTGGCGTTAAATCAGTAAAAGTCACCGCTTCATTCGGACAAACAGATGCAGAAGAAACAGAAAAATTAGTTGCTGTTACATCACCCACCTTTATCACAATCACATAACTCGTGTCCGTACATCCCTTTACGTTACTCACATTTAACACTACTTTGTATTCACCTGGCGTATTGTAAGTATGTGGTGCTGGATTTTTAATGTTCGCTGTTTGATTGTCGCCAAAATCCCAATGCCATAAATTGATTGCTTCTTTTGATCGAGATGAATCTGAGAAAGTAACGGTAAGCGGCGCACAGCCCTCCTTTTTATTCGGTTGAAAACGCGCTATAATTGGGATGATCGTGTCGGTTTTTGTAACAATTGCCTTACAACCCAATGCTGTTGTGACTTGCAATGTCGTTGGAAAAAACAAGGGATCGTACACCGAATACTCGCTATCGTCAGGCTTATTGATGGTATTTGACGGGTTTTGCTGTACAGATGATTTGTTTTGCGGAAAGGCCCATGACCACGAAACCCCTTTCGGCACTGACGTATTGGTGAAGCTGTTTTTCAAAGGAAAATCGCAATGGTAAGTAGGTGTTCTGGTAAAATTAGCAACTACATTTTCAACCACAAAAGCAACGGTAGTATCGTCATTGCAGCCATTCGCTGAGGAAGTAAGTTTTACATTATACGTTCCCGGCGCAGCGAATACGTGTATCGGTGATGTGGTATTGACAACAGGCGAATTGTCGCCAAAATTCCAGCTGTATGAATTGGCGCCTATACTGCTGTTGTTAAAAAACACATTGCTGTTGGGACAAGCTGAATCATTGGCCAAAACAAAGGAAGCTGTAGGTTTATTCACCACTATTAACGAAGTTGTTGTTGCCACACAGCCATTTGCCTCTGAAACCGTTAATTTCACGGTGTATGCGCCAATGGCATTGTACGTCACCGCATTCGGCGTCGTTAAAATAGAATTGGTAGCATTGCCAAAGTCCCAAGCATAAGTTAACAATCCGCCTTTTCCAGCGGTTGAATTGTTTTGAAAATTCACTGTTAAAGGCGCCGTACACGACTGGTTTACAGAAGGCGTGAACGCAGCAACAGGCGGTGTATTTGAAACCACAATTGGCGTGATCCAAGTAGTATCGTCTTTACAGCCATTGGCATCCGTTACCGTAAGAGCATTATTGTTGAAGCTTCCTACCAAAGAAAAAGTATAGTTTGGATTTTGCACTGAAGGAATCGTTCCGCCATCTCCTGCCGTCCATTGCCAAGCAGTAATTGCAGTATTTCCACCACCCACTGATTCGTCTTTAAATTTCACTGCCAACGGAACGCAACCACTTAAGGGCGTTGCTGAAAATTGGGCTACCGGATTTGCAAATACGGTGATGGTTTTATTGAAACTACCCGCACTTCCTACATAAGTAACATTGTAAACACCCGCTTTTGTAAAGATGTGTGGTGGATTTTGAACATTGGTGGTAGAGTTCAATTCGAAAGTCCACAAACCATTGATTGACCCCACAGGCGCAGTAAAATTTACAGTTAACGGAACACAACCAAACGTTTTGTCAACAGTAATTTGCGCTGAGGCAAGGCCTGCAAAAAATACGCTAAAAAGCGCTAGCAGAAACGACTTTTTGCACTTAGTTATTAGTTTGATTGTACGCACCAGGAAACAGTTTTATAAAGTGAAGATAATGAAATATCCAATATCCGAAAAAAAGAATACAAATAGTGAAACGCTAGGCGTGGCACCTCAGTGCAATGTGCAAACAATTCACGAAATAAAATTGTCTCTATTTTATTTTAAATTGTAGGACTATTCTTTTTTTAGTTATTTTCGTTCCATGGCTCGCCAAATTTTTCTACTTGCAATACTCTTTTGTTGTGTTTCCGCTTATGCGCAAACCGCAACAAACATTGTCGATATCAGCGCCTGCCCTAAAAAAACCATCTCCTTGTCCATTCACGTCATCAACGACACTACGGACGAGCCAAAAGCGACGCAAGGACAAATTCAATTGTCAATTGACTTGCTCAATCAAAAATTCAGCGCCATGTGTGTGCAGTTTTCGATTTGTAAATTCGATACTGTAAAAGAGAACCTCTACTATTTAAAAACCACCGAAGACTATCTTACGGAAATGACCACCAAGTACAATGTGCCCAACACTATCAATGTATACTACACGGGAACAGTCACCGCACTATGGGGTAGTTTAGATGGAAGCAATACCTTAACTACTTCAGCAAACGATAAAATACGCATGGCTAATCCGCTGTTCAAAGATTTTATGTTGATCAATTATGGTTCAATGATGGAAATACCCCACGCCATGGGTCACTATTTTGGCCTTTATGACACCTTTGACAACCCAAGTGGAATTGCTGAATTGGCTAATGGCAGCAACTGCAAATCTGCGGGTGACTCTATTTGTGATACCGAGGCCGATCCTGCCATCTACACCGCAATTGTAAATTGTAGTTTAACCGACCCTACCACAGATGCAAATGGAGAATACTACACTCCACCCATTTGCAATCTAATGTCATTTTATGCAGGAACTTGCATCAAAACATTCACCACTGAGCAATTCAACAGAATGCTGAAAGCATTTTACACCAAAAGAAATTACCTGTGGTAAAAATAAAGCTTTCATATAGCAAAGGACTGCTTATCGCCCTGCTCTTTGTTGCTTCCTTTTCTGCCTTTGCACAAGACATTCATTTCACTCAGTTTTACGAACCTTCGCTGACTTTAAACCCTTCGAATACGGGTAAATTCGACGGCGACTGGCGCTTCAACGGCATTTTTCGCTCACAGTGGGGCGCAGTTGTCAAGCCTTTCGTGACCACAGCAATATCCTATGACCAGCCCCTCAGCATTGGCGATCACCACTTTGGCATAGGTGGTTTTTATGTTTTCGACAGATCAGGCGACGGACGCTTGATGATGAATAAAGTAATGATTTCATTGGCTTACCACAAAAACTTCGAAGGTCACTTGCTTAGCCTTGGTGTGCAAGGAGGCTTCAACAACAAAAACATCAACTTCAGCGCCTTGAGTTTTCCAGGGCAATACGACTACCTTAGCGGTAGTTACAATACCGCTTTGGCAAATGGAGAAAATTTTACCAGTGCCAACTCCAATTATTTTGACCTCAACTTGGGCTTGGGTTGGAGCAAAAAAATAAATCCGAAATTGTCATTAGACGCTGGTTACTCTATTTTTCACTTGAACAGTCCGCATGAATCGTTGGCCGACTTAAAAACCAAGTTAGAAATGCGCCATGTGTTCAATGCATCCGCAAAATACGATCTTAATGACATCAATTACATCACGCCTAATCTATTGTATATGTACGACAAGGCAGCTTCAAACTTAGTATTGGGCGCCAACTACAACCACAAAATGTTGCCAAACAAATATAAAATGACCACCGTTTTTGGTGGTGTTGCTTTTAGAGATGGTTTCTTTAGAACCTTTGACGCAACCGCTCTTGTGATTGGTTGTATCGTGCGCGACTTCCGCGTTGGCGTGGCCTACGACATCAACTTGTCACCACTTTCAACTGCCACCACCTACCGCGGTGCATTTGAAATTTCAATTACCTATATCGCCCAATCATCAAAGCCTAAAATATATACCGTGCCTTGTGAAATATATTAGTCTGTTCATATTGACTCTATTGCTTTCAACAAGCGCTGTTTTCGGACAAGTGGTAGATTCTACTATTTTCCAGCTCAATTCAACACAGTTGAAAAAAGCTGCCCGCAAAGCATCAGCAGCAGGCGACTACCTGTCATCTATCTTGTTTTACAAACACTACATTGAAAACAAACCCAATGACCCCAATTTCTTGTTCCATAAAGACGAGATGACCTATGAGTTGGCAGAAAACTATAGACAAGCACGCGATTACAAAAACGCCGAAATGGCCTACCACAAAGTCTACGAGCTAAATCCGAAAGAATACGCAAAAGCCTTGTACTACGAAGCGCTGATGCAAAAAATGCTCGACGATTGTGGCAAAGCGAAAGCCACTTGGGCCAAATTCAAAAAAGCTGCAGGCGCCGACAAAAGCAAGGAAATTGCAGTGCTTAAAAAAATAATGAAAAATGATGTCTCTGGCTGCGACAGCATTAATATATACAAAAACAAAGGTCCTGTTTTAGAAATTACGCACCTCGATACTTCCATCAACAAAGCCTACATGGATGTGTCTCCATTTCCACTGAACGACTCTACCATTATTTATGCGTCGCTTAAGTCAGACACCTTGATGTACTTCAACCGCGCCGATTCAGCAAGAGTTCCTCCTGTTAGCCAGTTTTACATTGCCACCAAAAGCGGCGGAAAATGGATAAACAAATCCGCCTTTGAAGGTCCTTTCAACATTGACCATATTGGCGCTAGCAACGGCGTGCTTTCTCCAGAGGGAGATCGCTTTTTCTTCACGCGCTGTGAAAAAAATTGGAAAGAAGAAAGCTACTGTCATATCTTTGTCTCTGCCAAAAAAGATGGCGAATGGCAGCAACCAACCGAGGTGCCAGAACCTGTGAACATGCCCAACTGCAATTCAACGCAACCCGCCATTGGTTATGAAAGCGGCAAAGAGTATGAAGTGCTGTATTTTGTTTCTGATCGCGTTGAAATTGGCGCTAAAGGAGGAAAAGACATTTGGTATTCGGTTTACAACCCAAACACAAAAGCCTACGCTCCAGCTAAAAATGCTGGCTCAAAAATCAACACGGTGGGGGATGAATTGACACCATTCTACGACATAGATGCGAAAATCATGTATTTCAGTTCTACCGGTCTTCCAGGAATGGGAGGTTTAGATGTATTTAAATCTTATGGTGAACTCAACAAATGGACACCACCGATGAACTTGCGCGCTCCAGCCAATTCAACCGTTGACGACATCTACTACAATGTTTTGCCAAACAATGAAGAGGGAATGTTTGTCTCTAACAGAGAAGGAAGCATCGCCTTGAAAAACGAATACTGCTGCTTCGATATATACCACTACGTGAAAAAAGTGCGCTTGGGCTTGATGCTAATGGCGTTCAAAGCCGAAAACAAACAAGTCATCAAGATTTTAACCGACAATAAAATAGAAGATTTCAAGGACAAAGAAAAAATTGACTCTGTTGAAATCAAAGTATATGTAGTCAACGACAGCATTGGTGCAGAAGACCTTTTGCTGTATTCTTACCGTCCTGGGAAAAACGATTTATCCTTCGTTAAGCTCGAACAAAACCAAAACTACAGAGTGGTAGCCAGTCGTTCTGGCTACTTCAGCAACGGTTTCGAATTCACAACAAGTGACATGAATAAGTCTGACACCATCTTTCAGCCTATCGGTTTGCACCAACTTTCAAAAAATCCAATTGTCATTCCAAACATTTATTACGAATTTGACAAAGCCGACCTCACCAAAGACAGTAAGTTTACCTTGGACACGACCATCTATAAATTGTTGCTGGAGAATCCCAACATCATCGTAGAGATTGGTTCTTATACCGACAGCAAAGGAAGTGACGACTACAACATTAAGCTCTCGCAAAAACGAGCGGAGTCTGTAGTGAGTTATTTGATAGCGCACAAAATTGAAGCGCGCCGATTGCGTGCCAAAGGTTATGGCGAAACCAAACCCATTGCACAAAATGAAAATGCCGATGGTTCCGACAATCCTGATGGTCGCCAAAAAAACCGTCGTACTGAATTCCGAATCATTGGCGAAGTCAGCAAATACAGCGAGATCATTTACACCGAATAGCGCCCAAAAACAGCACTTGCATCCAACTCACGCATGATGGCCTCAACCCACTAAAATGAATAAAGTATTTAAATACCTGCTGCAGGGCATCCTATTAATTGTGCCTTTGGCCATCACCATTACGGTTATTTTTAAGGTCTTGGGATGGATTGACAATATTATTCCCAATAATTTTATTCCATTGGAACTGCCTCTACTTGGCAAGTTCAGTATTGGCGCAGTGCCAGGCATTGGTATTTTAACGCTACTGCTTAGTTTGACTTTACTGGGATATTTGGGAAGCACTTTCATTGCGCGTCCTTTTATAAAATACTTTCAAAGGCTGCTCACCAAGGCGCCATTGATCAAAGTGATTTACACCGCAGTAAAAGACCTCCTTGGCGCCTTCGTGGGCAAAGAAAAAAAATTCAGCCATCCCGTAATGGTGAAAATGGGCGATCAAAACATTCATAAATTGGGCTTCATCACGCAAGAAGATTTAAGCGGACTGGGCATCAACGAGGGATTTACTGCCGTTTACTTCCCCCATTCTTACGCCTTTTCTGGCAACCTATACATCGTTGAAAATAAAAACATCACCCGACTCAAAAGCAAGTCGGCCGACGTTATGAAATTCATTGTGTCGGGCGGCGTTACCACTTTAGGAAGGGAAGACGAAATCAAAAGCGCATGAACTTCAGCAACAAAAAAGACCTCGTTTTCTTAATCCTTGCGGGATTCTTTATCACCAATGCCATCGTTGCAGAGCTCATCGGCGGCAAACTCATTGAATTTTTTGGCACCTTCACGCAGAGCATTGGCATTGTATTGTGGCCAGTTGTTTTTATCATCACCGATTTGGTGAATGAATATTATGGACAAAGTGCGGTCAGAAAACTATCGTATATCACAGTAGGTTTAATTGGCTTTACTTTCTTGATTTTATTTGTGTGCATGAACATTCCGGCGGTGGACTTCTCTCCTGTTTCCGACCAAAATTTCAGAACCGTATTTGGTCAATCCCAATACATCATCATTGGAAGTATCTGCGCCTTCATCGTATCGCAATTCGTTGACAGCTCTGTCTTTTGGATGCTGCGCAACAAAACCGGAAAAAAAATGATATGGCTGCGTGCCACTGGTTCTACCGTGGTAAGTCAACTCGTTGATACTTTTATTGTGCAATTCATTGCCTTTGTAATTCCCGGCGTGTGGACTATGGAGGTGTTTTTAAAAAATGCTTCCTATGGCTATGTATTTAAGTTGTTGGTGGCAGTAGCTATTATTCCCGTGATATATTTAGCGCATTACTTAATCGACAAATATTTGGGTGAGCATGCTTCGGAAGATATGATCAAACATACTGCGGAGAAAAATTTACATCATGAAGTAGAGGAATGAAAAAATATATAACCGTTTACGATTATACTTTACAAGGAGGTGAACGCTTTGAATTTTTTCCAATAATATTCTTTTTCATTGGAATTGGAGTCTTCTATTACAATTATAAGAAATCAGGAAAAATCAAAAACTTCAAAGGAATTTTTTCAATTATATTCATTGCCTTTTCACTATTGTTATCAATCCTATTTACATCACAGTATATCAAGAGCAAGAAAAACGTTGAAAAAGCAATTGAAAATAAAGATTACCATATTACAGAAGGAGTCATTGAAAATTTTGTTCCGATGCCTAAAGAAGGCCACTCTTTTGAAAATTTCACCGTTAAAGGAACCTGGTTTCAATATTCTGATTATAGTCCGATTGAAGGATTTCACAATGCAAAATCTCTTGGCGGACCCATCCAAGGAAACGGACAATACGTTAGAGTAACCTATTACGCTCCCTATGGGCTAAACATGATAATAAAATTGGAAGTGGGGAAAACGCAATAATTTAATTATCCTAAATCAACTTGTCCTGCAAAGCGACCATAGTTTTTTTTGCACTTCTGTTTTGATAGATAATATCGTATACCGCCTGGAAAATTGGCATTTCCACATTCAATGTTTGCTTGATCTCGTGAATACATTTGGTGGCATAATACCCTTCGGCAACCATGTTCATTTCAAGCATGGTGTGCTTTACCGAATAACCTTTCCCGACCATGTTTCCAAAAGTGCGGTTACGACTGAACTGCGAATAGCAAGTCACCAACAAATCGCCAAGATATGCCGAGCTCTTTACGTCGCGGTGCACCGGACTCACCTTATCCAAGAAAAACTCGGCTTCGCGAATGGCATTGGAAATCAATACTGCTTGAAAATTATCGCCGTAGCCTAAACCGTGACAAATACCGCTAGCAATGGCATATACGTTTTTCATTACCGCACAATACTCGGTGCCCAGCAAATCATCGTTGTAAGAAGTATTGATATAGCGACATTTCAAAAAGCTCGTAAACTCAATGGCCTTCGTTTCTTCGTGAAAAGCAACGGTAAGGTACGACAAGCGCTCTAAAGCCACTTCTTCGGCGTGACAAGGCCCTGCGATAATGCCAATATTGTTAATGTCGGCATCCCAAATTTGACTGAAATAATCCGCCGGAATCAAGTTGTATTGCGGCACTATGCCCTTGATCGCCGACACAATAATTTTGTCTTTAAAATCTTCTTTTGTGCAGTCTTTCAGTGACTCGTGCAAGAAAGCGGAAGGAATAGCCACCACCAAAATATCACATTGGGCCATCACCTCACGAATGTTGTCGTTGAGCACCAACTTAGAAACATTGAACTCTACATCGCGCAAATACTTTGGGTTATGGCCATACTTTTGCAAATGTTCAATTGACGAAGCATCGCGCATCCACCAATTCAATTGCCCAACATTGTTTAGCAATATTTTAGTAAGTGCAGTTGCCCAACTACCGCCACCAAGTATGCCTATGGTTCTGGTTTTCATGCTTAAGCCAACCAAGCTTTAACGTCGTCCAAACTTGGAAGCGCAGTTTCAATTTTATTTTTCTTTCTGAAGCCGGCAATCTCTTGGTGCAATTTATTTGGATTGGCGGCTTTCAACAATTCAATGGTTTTGTACCCCGCCTTAATGAGCGCAGGCACCCATGTTTCATCAACGCCCAATGCCTTAAATTCCTCAGGAGATGCATGTTTTTCTTTTTTCTCAGGACGCATTTGTGGGAAAAAAAGCACGTCTTGAATAGAGTTTGAATTAGTCATAATCATCGCCAAACGGTCAATGCCTATACCCAATCCAGCAGTTGGTGGCATACCGTATTCAATGGCGCGCAAGAAATCTTCGTCCAATACCATTGCTTCTTCATCACCGCGCTTGCCCAATTCCAATTGCTCTTCAAAGCGCTTGCGCTGGTCAATCGGATCGTTCAACTCAGAGTATGCGTTGCAAATTTCTTTTCCATTGCAAATGCATTCAAAGCGTTCAACCAAACCTTCTTTCGATCGGTGCTTTTTTGCCAAGGGCGACATTTCAACCGGATAATCCGTAATGAAAGTCGGTTGTATCAAGAAAGGCTCACATTTTTCTCCAAAAATCTCATCAATGATTTTCGCTTTTCCCATGGTTTCGTCAACTGGAACGCCAATTTTTTTGGCGGCCTCACGCAATCCGTTTTCGTCAAGGGCAGTAATGTCAATATCTGTAAACTTTTGAATCGCTTCAAACATGGTGTAGCGCTTCCAAGGTCTTTCAAAGTTAATGGTGTTTTCACCTACTTTCACTTCTGTGGCATCGTGCAAACTAACGGCAATTTTCTCCACCATCTCTTCCACCAAATCCATCATCCAGTTATAGTCTTTGTAGGCCACATACAACTCCATTTGTGTAAACTCAGGATTGTGAAAACGGCTCATTCCCTCATTGCGGAAATCTTTTGCAAATTCATAAACGCCGTCAAAACCCCCAACAATCAGTCGTTTCAAATACAGTTCATTGGCAATGCGTAAGTACAAGGTTTGGTCTAAGGTGTTGTGGTGCGTTTTAAATGGGCGGGCAGCAGCACCTCCGTACAAAGACTGCAGAATAGGCGTTTCTACTTCCAAATATCCTTTTTCATTTAAGAAATGACGCATGGTATTGGTGAGTTGCGTACGTTGCACAAAGGCTTTTTTCACCTGTGGATTTACAATCAAATCAACATAGCGCTGACGGTATCTTTGCTCGGTATCTGTAAACGCATCGTGCACCTTGCCTTCTGCGTCTTCAACCGGCATTGGCAAGTTGCGCAATGTTTTTGCCAACAATTTAATTTCAGTAACGTGAATAGAAATTTCTCCTACTTGAGTAGTAAAAACATAACCCTTCACACCAATGATGTCACCGATGTCTAATATTTTTTTGAAAAAATCATTGTACAAAAACTTGTCTTCGCCCGGACACAAATCATCGCGGCTAATGTACAGCTGAATGCGCCCTGTAGCGTCTTGCAATTCGGCAAACGACGCTTTACCCATCACACGCTGACGCATCAGTCGACCTGCAATACTGATGTTTTTATAGCCTATTTTGTCGTTGTTGTAGTTATCGTGTATTTCCTTTGCGGAACAGTTAACGTCAAAAAGTTCAGCTGGGTAGGGATCTATCCCCGCATCTATGGCTTTCTTCAGGTTTTCTCTTCTCACCAATTCTTGCTCCGAAAGTTCAATTGACATAGTATTTCCTTTACATGTTTGTGTTGACAAACCTACGTGATTTTTGACTATTTACATAGAGTAGATATCCACAATTTTAGTATTTTCGTAAACATATGCCATTGGCGTAAAATGAGAAAATCAAAAATCAGATGAAAAAATTAGTCGAACTCTTCCCTACACAATTAAAAAAAGCAATAGAAATAGGCAAAGCAGCAAGTTTCAAAGCGCCAAAACACGAAATCAAAAATGTTTTAATTTGTGGTTTGGGCGGCTCTGGCATTGGCGGCACAGTAGTCAGTCAAATTGTTGGCAGCGAATGTAAAGTGCCTATTTTAACTTGCAACGACTACCACATACCCGCATTTGTGAACGAGCACACTTTGGTGATCGCTTCCTCCTATTCTGGAAACACTGAAGAAACGCTGTTCACTATTGAACAAGCCATAAAAGCCAAGGCTGAAATTGCTGCCGTGACCACAGGCGGCAAAGTTTTAGAAATTTGTAAAGCAAATGGCTACAACCACATTATCAATCCACCGGGTATGCCACCGCGCTCAACAATGGGCTACTCTTTAACACAACAATTGTTTGTTTTAGAAAAATACAATTTGATTTCTTCTAAATTCACCGAACAGGTGGGCACTGCTGCCGATTTATTGTTGGCCGAAAAAGAAAATATCATCAAAGTCGCCAGCGACTTAGCGTTGAAATTACTAAACAAAATCCCGGTGATTTACAGCGTTGACAATTACGAAGGGGTAGCTATTCGTTTTCGTCAGCAAATCAACGAAAATTCAAAAATGCTCTGTTGGCACCACAAGCTTCCTGAGTTGTGCCACAACGAAATTGTAGGCTGGACCGAAGAACACAAAAACACAGCCCTCGTTGTATTTAGAAATAACGAAGATTTTTACAGAACCGCCAAAAGAACCGACTTTGTCATCAGCAAATTAAAGCCTCTGGTGAGTTCAGTTACAGAACTCTATTCAAAAGGAAACAACATGCTTGAAAAATCCATTTACTTCATTCATTTGGGTGACTGGACTTCGGTATTAATTGCCGAGAAAAGAGGCATCGATCCTATTGAAATTGCAGTGATCGACGAATTGAAAGAGTCATTGGCGGACTTGCAGTAGGGCGCCGTCGAACAGAATGAAAATAACAACTTGGAATTGTCATATGACTTTCCGTGTTCTAGCTGGAGCGCCTTATCTGGAATCTACACTAAATAAAAAATGAAAAAACCATTACTTCATATCATTGCAATTGCTTTTATAAGCTCCTTTGTCGTTTCTTTTAATTCTTGCACCAAATTAAAAACGGGAGTAGTGGAAATACAAAATGCATATAATTCTGAAATAAAATATTTTGCTGCGATAAGCGAGGATGCTGAAGATTTGGGTACTGTTGGCTCTGGAGTACCTTATCATCCGAAAAATCGTCCTACAACAATTACTTGTATTTATTGGGAGGACAAAAATCTTCA
>CANFBW010000021.1 GCA_947444925.1 Flavobacteriales bacterium
CCAAGCAATGGGCAAATAAATTTTAGTCAGTTGGCTTTGCAAGTAAATGTATATGACCTTGCAGGAAAAATGGTGCTTCAAGCCAACAATGTTCCATCTATATTTTTAAACGAGAACTTTAGTGCTGGTTTGTATTTCATTAAGGTGCAAACTGCTGAAAATACCTATCAAGCAAAAGTGATGAAAGAGTAATAAAGTACAAATAAAAGCACATAATAATTGTCTGGAATGGCAGTGTAGATGTGATTTTTTTAATAGTTTGTTGGCGTATTTTTTAAGAGTCCCCACAGTCAAATCTGTGGGGATTTTTGTTGAGTGAAACTTAAACAAGGTTTTTAGGTATAAATTCTAACTGCATAAAATTTGAATTAAATCCACTTATTTAGAATGAAAAAAATTACTGCTCTATTTGTCCTTTCTTTGTTGTTTTAAATAGGTAACTCGCAATTTTTGGATCAAAGTTGTTGGAATTTTGATGATCCAACCAGCCATGGTGGTTACGGTAATCTTCAGCCAGGTCAAACAGAAGCACAGAGTTTTATTGCTGGTATGTCGGGGAATTTAGACAGTATAGTGCTAGGCTTCAATTCTAACGGCAATAAAGATACCCTCTATTTTAAGTTAGAAATTTTTGAGGGAGAGGGACCCACCGGAACTAAGCTGACTAGTAAATCAGATAGTTTAATTAGTCCGTATAATTTTACTTTTTTTTGCTTTAAGTTTTCCTCGCCTATAAAAACGGTTTGCGGCAAAGTATATACAATGAAATTGTCATGCACCACTATCAATAAGTTCAACCCTCCAACATGGGTTAAATTGTGGGGTTGCCCATCAGGGAAACATTACTTGAATAATGATTTAGATCTCGATTTCGTTTACAATAAGCGCTTAACCACCTTTAAAACCTATGTTTCAAATGCAATGGATACCATTGTTAGTGTAACAAATGGGCATGGTTGTGGCTCTGCTAGTGTTGCATTGTCTGCGAATGCAGCGTCGTGCGATATCAATTGGTATGCTGCAAGCACCGGAGGATCTCCACTGGCCACTGCCGCAACATTTAATACCCCCGTTATTTCTGCTACAACTACTTATTATGTTGCAACAAAAGCTTTTCCAAACAAAAGGAAAGCAGTTGTGGCAAACATTCACTCAATTCCGAACACAGGTTTAACATTTAATGGTGTTACGTTAATGGCAAAATTAAATGGTGCTACTTATCAGTGGTTGGATTACAATAAAAATCCAGTTGCCAATGAAACCAATCAGAGTTTTACGCCAAGCATTAGTGGATTGTATTCCTTAAAAGTGAGCAAAAATGGTTGTGTGGATAGCTCTGTGGCGGTGCCAGTAAATGTAGTGATGTCATGGAAATCAATTGATGCGGGTGATGGTTCTGTGCTTGCTATTAAGCAAGATGGAAGTATGTGGGCATGGGGATATAATGCTTACGGACAATTGGGTGATGGCACTCAAAATGATCAAAGTATCCCGTTAATGATTGGAAATGATAAAAATTGGAAACAAGTGTCTAACTGCGCCTTTTCTGCATTGGCTTTGAAAACCGATAGTACATTATGGGCCTGGGGCGATAATTTTTATGGTCAACTGGGCGATGGTACCTTTGACAGTAAATTATCTCCAGTAAAAGTGGGGAGTGATAAATGGACTTACATTTCGGCAGGAAGTTTCAGTAGTTTTGGAATTAAAGCCGACGGTACTTTATGGGCCTGGGGAAGTAATGCTGATGGACAATTTAATTACATTAATTCGCCTTTGAAAGTTGACAACTCAAAATGGATTGCGATATCCGGTGGTGATAGTCATGTTTTAGGAATTAAACTCGATAGTACTTTGTGGGCGTGGGGTGAAAATTCGAATGGGCAATTGGGTGACGGCACTTTCAATACTAGTCAAACTCCAATTCTTATCAGCAGCGCAAAATGGAAAAGTATTTCTGCGGGCAATCAATACAGCATGGCTATAAAAGCCGATGGTACTTTATGGACGTGGGGATTTAATTATTTCGGACAGCTGGGAAATGGAGCGTCAATGGTTTCTGAAAATACGCCGGCTAAAGTTGGTGTTGATAAAACATGGATAGCGATTAAGGCAAGTCAAAACAATCACAGTTTGGCCATCAAGAGTGATCACAGTTTGTGGGCATGGGGATACAATGGAAGCGGGCAATTGGGTGATGGCACAAAAGAGGATGCATTGAGTCCAAAAAAAATAGGGAATGATTCATGGTCTAGCATCACAGCGGGAACTGGTTTCTCGATAGGATTGCATACTTCAGGTTCTTTTTGTGCGACAGGATTTAACACACTCGGACAATTGGGTAACGGAACCAAACTGGATACCTCTAGATATGCCTGCTCAGGGAATGTGGGATGTGTTTCTCCCGATGTTTCAACGGTGTTAAGTGCTACTACTATTTCAGCAAATCAAGCGGGAGCTTATTATCAATGGATTGATTGCGCAAATGGAAATGCAGCGATTAAAACACAAAATCAAAAAACGTTTACAATTCCTGCCAATGGATCTTATGCTGTTGTGGTATATCTCAATGGATGTTTAGATACTTCTGCCTGTGTTACGATTAATAATTTAAGTACAGAACGGATCGTTGGTCACCAACAGGTGCTGGTGTATCCAAATCCGACTGCAGGAATTTTTACTGTTGCCAGTGCCAATGAAATTCCGACAAGTATTAGCGTTGTCGATATTGCAGGAAGGTTGGTGTTGTCGGTAAATCCTACTAATTCGGCTAGTGCGTTAAATTTGCAAGAATTTAGCGATGGCGTGTATTTCATCAAAGTACAAATGATGCAGGGTACTGAAATAATGAAAATACTTTTGCAGCGCTAAAATATTGAACCGCGCACTATAGCCAACGCGTAATTGGTAAATAGACTTTAAGGACAGTCTTTTTATTCACCGCTTTGCTCTCTTGAGCTAATTTTTTTAACCAACAAAGAAGGTTATCCGAAGGGATGGCCTTTTTTGTTTTGAAAAAATATTAATGCTGCGATGGAATATAACTAACTCGAAAATTTTTCCTTTGCATTTAAAAATTTCTTTTCAATGAAATGATAAGACAATGCTGAAATTACTATTGTTATAGATAGAACAAGGCCATATAAAGCGACATTGAAATATGCTTTGTTGTGAATCTGCAGTAAATTGTTTCTGAAAATAAGTTCTAAAATTATCCAATGGTACATATATAGGCCGAAGGAGATCTTGCCTAAATAATTGGGAATAGCATAATCGATGTCAATAATATTGGGGTGCGTAGAGATTATTAGAATTGAAATCGCGAAAAGTGCAGCGTACATTTCATCCGTAAAAAATGGAATATGAACAGCCGAAAACCATAAGGCAAAAGGAAGTAGTAAAAAAAAGTAACTCACTATGATGTTTCTATTTAACCAATTGATTAACCAATGTTTTTGATGGTAAAGCAAGGCGAAAATTCCTCCGGCAGCCATACAATGAAATTTAGTGCCATAAAAAAATTCGCCCAAAAAGGAATTGAGTTTTGCACTTGCAACAAAATGAGATAGGAGGGGACTCAAAAAATGAGGCAATAATGCGAAGAAAAAAAACAGAAAAACAAATACGGTTAGTAAATGTTTTTTTATTTTAAATAGCCAAGGCCATCCTAAATAAAATTGCTCTTCTACGCCAATCGACCATACTTGCGGACTGGCTGTCCATCCTATTTTTAATGCATGTGCTACGTTGGGAAAAATTGTAAAGCACAATACTGTTGTGGTGATCGAAGGGGAATAATTCAATAAAATAAGTGACAGTATTAATACTAAATAAAACAAAGGCCATACTCTGAAAATTCTTCTTAAGTAGAATTTTTTCAAATTTATCCTATTGCAGTCCTCTCTTTCTTTCAGCAACAATATGGTGATTAAAAAACCGCTTAATGCGAAGAAAAGAATCACTGCAGTATGTTGGCCGGTAAATTTGAAAAAATCCAAATTCAAAAAATTCTCAAATCCATATTCTTGCTTAAACATTTCAGTGTGTCCTACAATAACAATTAATGCAGCAATGGCTCTGTAACTATTTAAACCTTTGAGGTAAATTTTTTTCATGTGACTTTTGAAATGAGATTTTCCAAACCTAAATTAAATTCCTGGCCTAATGGCATGAATCCTATTATTCAATTTTTTTTTTGATTATCGCAATCGCACCTGTAATTTTAAGGCGATAGATCCTTCAAAGACCGAGACTTCGTTTTTCCTCTGAATCTCAAATCTCAGGAAGACAAGCCTATTCAAAACAAGTTTATTGGGAATCGGTCACATTTGTCTTCCTGAGGTACTCCGAAGGATCTATCGCCACTTGCGGAATATAAAAGGGTACACTTTCGGGTACTCAATTTTTTTCTCCTTTCGCAATGAACGAATCAGTAAAGAGTAAAAATCAATAGAGTAAATTCGCCTTGACCAAAACCCGACAATTCTTTCTGTGGTATTATTTAAATATCTGATCGTGAGTTAAATGTGTTTTTTGCGCAGTGCTTTGTAGTTTTCAAAGCTGTTTTTTTTTGTGTCGTATCTAATTTAGATCCATAACAAATACTGCAGTTATGAAAAATATAAAAGCACTTTCAACGCTATGTTTACTTTTTTTATCGTTGACCATTTTTGCGCAGCGCCCAGCACTGCGTTTTGTTGGAACTGTAAAACAAAATAATGCGCCTTTAGCAGGGGTTAGGGTATACATCATGGATTCGGGAGGCATCACTTCAGAAGCACTGTCTGACGCCAAAGGAAAGTTTGAGGTCAAATCATTTTACAACAAAATATTGCTGATTCACTTTGAAAAAGAGGGCTACATTTCTTTGCATCTATATGCCAGCACGCGCTTGGTTGGTGTTACACAAGAAGAAATGGAAATGAAAATGGTCTTTGCCATGTATGCTCAACCCAAAGGTGCACTGTTGAAATTTGAAGAGCCAGTGAGCAAAATTGCCTATGATTACACCAACAATAAATTTGATTACGATCAAATTTACGAAAAGGAAAGTCAAGGAAAGTTGAAAGCTTTGATGGCTCAAGAATCATTGCCTGAAGGTGAAATGTTGAATGCAATGCCTGCAAACAAAAAGGTCGTTATTGGTTATTTGCCCAATTGGGCTGCTTACAAAAGAAATCATTTGTTCAATCCCAGCACCATCGACTACTCAAAATACACCATTTTAGACTATTCATTTTTTCATCCCGATGAAAATGGCATCATCAAAAGCTGTGATGAAATGGCCGACAAGATGTTGCTTGACCTAGACCATAACGTGGTGGATAGAGCGCATCAAAAGGGTGTAAAAGTGATGGTGTCTGTTGGCGGTTGGTCGCTATCCAATAAATTTTCAGCGGTCGCTGCCGATTCTTTGAAACGCTTGGTTTTTGCGAACGAATGCATTCGATTAATGAAGAAATATGATTTTGATGGTGTGGATATTGATTGGGAGTTTCCAGCATCAAAAAGAACGGGTGGCCACAAAGAAGACACGAAAAATTACACTTTATTTTTAAGAGACCTTCGCCATGCTTTGGATAGCTATGGCAAAGAAGTGCATAAGAAAATGTTGCTTACTGCCGCCGTAGGTGCCGGAGCAGAGCATTTTGAAACCATCAACTGGGCCGAGGTAGCACCGCTTTTAGATTACGTCAACTTGATGTCATACGCATACAATGGCGTTTGGAGCGACAGGGCAGCGCACAACGCACCTTTGAGAGTGAAAAAAGATTCGACAGGCGACTGCATTGAAAGATCGGTTAACCTGCTGGTGAACAAAAATAAAGTGCCGCTGAATAAAATCAATGTGGGTTTATCTTTTTATGGAAAGGCTATAATGTTTCCCGAAGGCAAAGCGGCTTTAGGTTCCAACGCGCATTTGCACAAAAGCGACAGCACTTCTTATTTCTACAAAACAAAGGGCACGCCTCCCTATTTTGATGTTTTGATGCACAAACAATACTTTGATGAGTACTGGGATGATGTGGCCAAGGTGCCTTATTTAATTAGCAAAGACAAGTCGATGTTTGTGTCTTTCGACAATGAAAAGTCTGTTCAATTGAAGTGCGAATATGTCAATACAATTGGTGCAGCAGGAGTTATTATTTGGGAGATTTCAAACGATTTTGTGGAATCAGAAACAGAATCGGGTAAAGTTAAAAATACTCCCTTGGCAGATATGGCCGCAAAGGTTTTAAATGGAAAGTGAGATAGACAGCAATGTAGGAGTGATTTAAAAGTTGAACGTTTTGCTATTGCTGCAATTTGTGATTTTTAATTGAGGATTGGGCTGCATGAAATACCTTAGTTAGGAATACACCAATTTCTGTTTTTGTCCTTGGGTAAGGGTTATTTACATTGCTGTGTTTGCCAAGTAAAAATCCCCTTTGTAAAGCAGTGCTATGTCATTGAAATCATAAAATGTCAATACATTCTAAGGAGGCGCAAATGAAAGGTGCTTTTGTGTTTCATTGCTTCAATATACAATAACGTCGTATAGAATTAAAAGATGGATGGCGCATTATTTTCTTGTAAAATGTAAAAATATGCTGTCGGCTATTTCAAGAAATCACTTTCATTTCCTTCTTAAAATTCTTCGCGACGCAGTTTTTATTTTCTTTTTGCGACAAAATATCTTGTGATCTAAGAGCATTATTTTGAATTATAGATCTCAAACAGCAATCTTTTTTTTGCAATGAATTCAGGCATTTGTATAAAATGCTTAGTGTGTCTTAAGTGTAAATCGAATATGTGTAAGTAGTTGTCGATCAGTTGTTTATGAGTTAATTTGTTTTGTATTCACTTTTTTTTTGCTGACATTCACTACAACCTAAACTAAGTTTTATTTAAAACAACGTACTATGATTTCTATGAAGCCTTTTTTTGACACGTTCGCAAAGAGTGTGTATTTTAAATTGACATGTGTCACTTTTCTTTTGATGTTTATTTTTTCGCTTGGGCACGCGCAGTGCTCGCAATTGGTTTGGTCGGATGAATTCAATGGCAGCAGTTTGGATTTGTCAAAATGGAGCTATCAAATTGGAAATGGAACCAACGACGGTTTTGATGTGGGTTGGGGGAATCAAGAAAGTGAATATTACACCAGTCGTCCAGAAAACGTAAATGTAACAGGAGGTAATTTGGTCATTACAGCGCGTGCTGAAAATTACTTGGGGGCGCAATTTACGAGCGGTAGAGTGAGGTCGTTGGGGAAAGGCGATTGGTTGTATGGCTCCTTTGAAGCCCGTATTAAAGTTCCTGAACCTTTTCAGGATTCTCGCTTGTGGCCGGCGTTTTGGATGTTGCCAAATACAAATACGTGGCCACATACGGGTGAAATTGACATCATGGAAACAGGAAATATTGGCAATGAGTGGAAATACAATGGCACGATTCATTATTATGCTGGGGGCAATCAAGCAAGTGGAACTGGCGGAGCGACAATCAACACCAGCACGCAACCTGTTGGAGATTTGTCGAAAGATTTTCATGTTTATCGCATGGATTGGGCGCCTAATTCGATAAAGTTTTTTGTCGACAACATTCAAATTGGGGCAACCATGTCATCGGGTACAACAATAGCAGGAGCGTGGCCATTCGACGGCAACAATAAATTTTATATTATTTTAAATATGGCGATTAATGGCTGGTTTCCTGGTGCTGCAGCGCCAAATAAAGCGCGTTATCCCTTGAGTATGTTGGTAGATTATGTGCGTGTGTACAGTACGCCTTCAGCGGTTCAAATTACTGGCGATGCCAAAGTTTTGCAAGGTGAACATGGCGTGAAATACGCGGTGCCATACGTTGCCGGAAATTCATACAGTTGGGCACTTCCTAGCGGCGCTACCATTGTTTCTGGCGCAGGGACCAATCAAATTACGGTGGATTATGGCGCCAATGCGGTGAGTGGAAATGTGTCGCTTACCATAACACCATCGGGAGGCAATTGTACTCCTTCAACATCAATTTTACCCGTATCTGTGGTGCCAAAATCATGTACCATGATATTGAATGACTTTGAGGGACCAAGCACCAGAAATTTAGGTTTTAATTTTTCTACAGGGTGGTTGAACCGGACGAGCACCACATCCAATTCATGGCCTAATGGAACTTTTGACAATCCTTCTAAAACACCACCAAACACTTCTAATTTGGTGGCGAAGTATGAACGAAATGGTGGCGCACAATATGATGTTTTGGCCTACAATGACATTGTGATTGGAAATGCAGATGCATATAAAGGAGGTGCTTCTAATTTTAATATGTTGGTGCGATCAGATGCGCCTGCAGGCACAACGGTGATGATTCAATTGGAAAATCGATTGAAAACGCCAAAAGGATGGCCCAATGGCATACACAGTAGATACACAGCTGTTACTGGAGCTCCTAATACTTGGGTGAATTTAAAATTCACTTTGCTTGATGCTCCTGATATTACGGCACAAGGAGATTCGGTGAATCAAATTGTGCTTTTGTTTGATCCGATTTCTTACCATAACAATACCTATTATTTTGATGATTTTAAATCGGTGGGGAACACTCCTGGCTCCGATGCCATCACCGGAAAAATTGCGCCTTGTGAAAGTGAACTTGGTGTGAGTTATACAGTAAAGGGATATGCCGCATCAGTGTTTAATTGGACCAGTCCGAACGGAAGTACGATTGCATCAGGGCAGGGAAGCAAAACCATCGCGGTCAATTGGGGCAAAACAAGCGGAAATGTTTCAGTAGTAGAAACCAGCGCTGTGAATTGTGTTGGAGCTGCAAAGAATTTGTCTGTGGGTTTAGTGCCTTGTATTGTCGTTGCAAATTTTAGTGCAAATAATGTAGTTGCATGCATCAGTGCGCCTGTGGTTTTTACCAATAAATCAACGGGATTGGTAGGCAACGAAACCTACTTGTGGAATTTTGGTGCCAATGCCTCACCCGCTACCGCGAATACGGCCGGACCGCACACAGTGACTTATTCAGCGGAGGGACAAAAAACGGTGTCTTTGTCAATAAATGGGGGATCGCCTATGACTTCAAAATCAAATTATATCACTGTTACAAAATGCATTAATGGGATAGAAGAAAATCGTTCGTTTTCTAATCTGCAGGTCTTTCCAAATCCAGCAAGCGACGAATTAAATGTAAAGTTGTATTCCTATGAAAAGGCGGAGTTTGTGCTGAGTATCAGCAATACTTTGTCGCAAGAAATTGTGCGCATTAAAAAGGATATGGAAATTGGTGAAACGACGCTTCCTATTGCACTTCACGACTTAGAAAATGGAATGTATTTTCTTACCGTACGAAAGGGCAATGAAAGTGTGGTGACACAAATTGTACTTCTGAAATAGAGTGAAATTAGCCTTGCACCTTTTGTAAATTGAAACAGTGCGTGAAGTATTCGCGCATCGTTTGGTTTGCAAAAGGTGTTTGCTTTTTATAGTGATCACGTAAATGTGTTTGTTGTTTTTACGAACTTATACCTCGGATCAAACAGCTGCGGATTTCCAATATGGTGCACCACAAAGTTCATTACAGTATAAGTTGTAACTTTGCTAAAAGCAATGTGATATGAATACGAAGGTGGACTTTTATTTTAATGCGGCGGAGCAATGGCAAGAAGAATCGAAGCATTTGAGATTGATTCTGTTGGATTGTGGGTTGGACGAAGAATTGAAATGGGGAGTGCCATGTTATACTTTTCATAAAAAAAACATTGTTTTAATTCATGCCTTTAAAAACTATTGTGCACTGCTTTTTCATAAAGGGGTATTGCTCAGTGATGAGAAGGGCATTCTAATTCAACAAACCAAAAATGTGCAATCGGCGCGTCAAATTCGCTTCACGTCTGTGAAAGAAATTGCAAAACTTCAGCTTGTTGTGAAGGCCTACGTTTTTGAAGCTATTGAAGTGGAACGTGCCGGATTGAAAGTTGAAATTAAAAAAATCAGTGTGCAAGATGTGCCTGAAGAGTTGCAAAATATGTTCAAAGAAAACGCTGTTTTGAAAACTGCTTTTGACGGATTAACGCCAGGTAGGCAAAGAGCTTATTTCCTTTATTTTGGGGAGCCCAAACAGGCCAAGACGAGGCAGACGCGTGTTGAAAAATATATGCCACGAATACTAAAAGGAAAAGGTTTGAACGATTGTATTTGCGGACTTTCAAAAAGAATGCCCAATTGCGACGGTTCACACAAGATGTTAGAATAGGGCAGTCAAGCTTATCTTAAATTCATTAGAAAGTGAATTGGTGCAAAGGCATTTTTGTAATTGTAATAGTTTGGTTCAATTATAATAAAGGTCCATTTTACAAGTCCAATAATTCAATAAAAGCAAGGGCACTTTCTTCGGACGCTTCAGGACCATTTGCTGTCAGTATCAATCCGTCGACAACCACTGTTGCTGTTGCCTGATCTATTGCACCGTGTTTTTTTGCCAAGACTGAAAAAGCGCCATCTTCGTTCCAGCCACTTGCGTTTTTATTGGTCAATAGACCCCACGTTAAAAAATTTCGTGGCGCAGCGCAGATGGCAGCAATAGGTTTTTTAGATACTAAAAATGAAGTGAATAAATTCTTTGCAACAGTGTTGTAGAGGTATTCTAAAGAGCCGGCACCACCTACAAAATAGATGCCATCGTAGTTTGTGGCGTGGGCATCTTTTAGTGCTAAATCATTTTGCACGACGAAGCCAAATCGCCCAATAGATTCAGTGGTTGTAGAAGTAGTATGTACTACAATTCCTGCGCGTTCAAAAAAAGCGCGAGGGACGATGTATTCAATGTCTCTAAAGTTTTTAGAAGCGAGAAGTAGAAGGATTTTTTTGCTCATTTTTCAACTTATAAAATAGAATTTATTTTCTGTTTTTTTCGATTTATGATTGTCCGTAGTCGGAGCTGTAAGATTAAGGTGATAGATCCTTCGGAGTACCGCAGGAAGACAAGCATATGAACAACAATTTTATTGGGAATGGTTCACATTTGTCTTCCTGAGATTTGATATTAAGAGGAGAAACGAAGTTTCGGTGTTTGAAGGATCAATCGACACTTTCAGAACATAACGGATACACTTTCGGATAATCATTTTTTGTTTTGTTTTTCGAATTTTAGTAAAACGATATTGCCAAAAATCAAAATTATTGAACTGGAAAGCCATAGCCAATAACCTGTGTGGTACCCATAGATATTTGATGATGAACCTGCATCGTTTTGCGTTATTTCTTTGCACCCCAAAAAGGACAGTGAAAGACAAAAAGAAATGACGCTGAAAACAAGCGAGCTTTTTCGATCGCTGATAAAACCTATCCACGCGAGTACCAAAATTGGATTGGCAAGCCAAGTAATGTTGGCCCAAGTGCCACCAATAGGTACGCCCATCCATCCAACGGTTAAACAGGCAAAACCAATCGGATCCTCACCTCCGGCGCGGTATGCATTTTGCGTGAGTGCCGTCACAAATAGAAGAAAGCTTGTCACTAAAAAAAACGCTAAGATGTATTTTCTGTTCATTGTAATTTTTGTTTTTTAAAAGACAATGTATTCAATCCACTTTTTGTCTTGTATGGTGACAAATAGTTTTTTCCAGTCTTTGCTGAAGCTGACATTGGTGGGTTTTTTGCCATTTAATTTATATTCTTTGAGTAATTTACCCGTTGGTGAAATGGACGCAATTAGTCCTTTGTCATAACGCGCGACGAATAAATTTCCGCTTTTGTCGCAGCGCATTCCATCCATGCCGCCGTCGGGAAAGGTGGTGAATATTTTTTTGTTGGACAGATTTCCAAGTGTATCCACGTCGTACATCCAAATGTTGCGTTGCACGCTTTCATTGACATACAAATGTTTTTGATCGGGTGAAACTTCAACGCCATTGGTGGTGCCCATGCTATCTTCTAATAGCGTAGTGCTTCCGTTAATACTGATGCGCCACAATTGGCCACTTCCGTTTTTCCAGTTAGGATCGGAAGCAAATAGAATCCCGTTTTTCATGATGGCCAAATCGTTCGGTTGGTTCATGCTAGAATCATGCGCAAAAACAGAAATGTTTTTTGTGACCAAATCAATTTTTAAAACATTGTGATTTTTGTAATCGGCCACATACATATTGTTGTGTGCATCGAAACGAATGCCATTGCCGACACTGCCGTTTGTGAGATTGATAAAAAGTTGCGGAATAGAATCTCCCGCTTTGACAACAGCGATAGATCCTTCGTGTTGAAAGTTGACAAGGTATAAGTTGTTGTTGCTATCGACTGCCGGACCTTCAATACCTGTGGTGAATACAGAGTCGCAGAGTATGTGGCTGTCGCTGCTATTTTTATTTCCGGAGGTTTCACTGCATGCAAAAAACAGACAAAGAGGAAGCGCGATGAGGAGAGTGATGCATTTCATTTTACTTTTCTGTATTTTCAATATGGTACAATTCAATGCCAACAAATGTGCTGTGTTCCGTTATTTTGTAACGTGTTAAAATTTCTTTTTGTAGTAAATGATGATCATCATGGGCGTGCGAAATGACAAGCCAAATTTGCTTTTTTTCTTGGATGATATCTTTCAATTCTGAAATATTGTTGCTGTCGATGTCTTTGTCGTTCAATGGAAAAACAAGTTCATTGAATTGATTTTTTTTAGCATAGTAATCGAAGGCATTTTTTTTGACATATTTAGCGTGAAAAACAATTGTTTCTCCATTTTTTACTTGATTGCTGAGGTGCTGGTAAACTTGTCGCCACTCTTCTTTTTTTGTCGTTAAATAGTAATTTTTTAATGGTACTGCGCTAAAAAAAATGACGAAAGTAATTAGACCTGCTTTGCCGAATTTGTTGTGCAGATCGGCAACGCCTTTGGCTACAAAAATATAATAAGGGACACTTGCTACAATGGCATACTTGTGCAAGAAAATGGACGACGAAAACTGCGAGATTAATATTGGAAGAAGGAGAGGGCAAAGAAGCCATAGACTGAGGAAATAAAATTCTTTTTTTTGTTTGATGGTCATCCATACCCCCTTTGCTGCTAGAAGGGTGAATGCGGCGAAAAGTATTTTTGATCCATCAAACGAGTAGAGGGCATAGAGAGGTTCTAGTAGTCCAGGATGGGCGATGTGGTGGGCGCTTTTGAAATACTGCATTTGTTGCAATAAAATAGAAATCCAAGGCGAAAAAGACGCGAGGATGAATACAAAAACACCCACGCCTTTTAGGAATTCAAGTGCGCTAATGTTTTTTGAGGCATAGAGGTAGAGCAAGTATATGCTTTGAGCGGCAATGGTGAAAAATCCGAAGAGGTGGGTGTACAGTAGGGCGCAATTGCAAAGTACAACGAGCAATACAGTGGAGGTTTTTTTTTGATGCAAAGCCCTTTGCGCAAGGTGAAAGGCCAATAAGCTCAACAGTAATAGGAGTGTGTACATTCGGCTTTCTTGTGCTTCGCGGATGTGGAATACGGAGATGCTCAATAAGCCGGCGCTGAGCAGGGCGGTGGGTTTGTTGAAGAGTGTGCGCGCAATTTTGTGCGTGAGCACAATGCTGAGTGCGCTCAGCAAAACGGAGAGCGAACGTGCGCCGGTTTCGCTGTCGCCGAAGAGCAGCATCCAGTAGTGCAATACAATGTAATACAGTGGAGGATGCACATCGTTGGCGGCGCTTTGAATGATGTGGGCTACGTCTTGCCTGCTGAGAATAATAGAAATGCCTTCATCGAGCCAAATGCTTTCTGTTGATAAATGAAAAATGCGCAACGCGACGCCACATGCAAGAATGAGGCTGAGTAAAAAATATTCGTTTTTGTAAAAGGGCGTTTTCGAAAGAAGTTCTTTAGCCACTTTAATGGGTGTTAAGGGTGGTGAACGAGATTACTGTTTTCAATGAAATCGAGAATCTCTTTGATGCCTTCTTTCTTTTCAGCAGAAGTAACAAAGTTAAAGGGCAATTCCTCCCAGTATTGCAACAGGGTATTGCGGTAATCTTCTATGTTTTTGGTGGCAGCTGCGCGTCCGAGCTTATCGATTTTGGTAAACACGATGCAAAAAGGAATTTGTTTTTCTCCCAGCCAGTTGATGAATTCGATGTCAATTTTTTGTGGTGAATGGCGACTGTCAACGAGTACAAAAGTGTAGAGTAGATTTTGGCGTTTGATGAGGTATTGAGAAATCATGTTTTCCCAACCTGCTTTAACACCCTTTGATACTTTGGCATAGCCGTAGCCGGGTAAATCGGTAATGAACCATTTTTCATTGATCAGAAAATGGTTGATCAGCTGTGTTTTTCCGGGTGTTGAACTGGTTTTTGCTAATGACTTGTGGTTGGTGAGCGCATTGATCAAACTTGATTTACCAACATTGGATCGACCGATGAAGGCATACTCAGGCAAGGTCGTTACAGGGCAAAGGGCAACATCACTGTTGCTTACAAAAAACTCGGCCTTGTGAATGATCATTGAATGGGCGTCTTAACTAACCACGTATCAAGAATTGCGTTGAATTCATCGGGGTGTTCCATCATTGCCGCATGACCACATTTGTCAATCCAATGCAATTCAGATGTTGTGATGAAAGTATTGAAGTCGATCGCTACTTCTGGCGGCGTGATGATGTCATTTTTTCCCCAGATCAACAATGTTGGGATTTTGATTTTGTGTAAATCGTCTTTCACATTGTGGCGAATTGCACTTTTAGCAAGTGCGAGCACTTTGATGAGTTTGCCTCTATTGTTTACAATTTCATAAACCTCTTCAACGAGTTCGTCATTGGCGTGTTTAGGGTCGAAGAAAGTAGTGGCTGTTTTTTGACGAATGAATTCTTTGTCTTCTCTTTTTGGGTAGCTGCCGCCAAATGCATTTTCATATAAGCCAGAGCTGCCGGTTAGCACCAATCGCTTTACATTTTCCGGCCATTTTTCTACATACACCAAGGCTACGTGGCCACCTAATGAATTGCCAAGCAAGGTGACGTTTTTGTAGTTTTTGTGTTCAATGAATTTGTGGATGAACTCCGCTAATGTTTTTACGCCTGTAGTCAAAAGAGGCATGTCGTACAGCGGAAGCATTGGAATTACGATTTTACACTTGCCGCTAAAGTGTTTGAAAAGGTGCTCAAAGTTGGATAGCGCTCCAAAGAGCCCGTGTAGTAAAATTACTACTTCACCTTCGCCTTCTTCAATGAATTTGAACTGTCCGTCGTCTTTAATGTCGTATGCCATATTTCCAATATCTGCTTTGAGCAAAAATAGCAAAATATTAATAGGAAAGAAGTGAATCGTAGTTGGCACTTAAAAAAATGACTTTGAAATGCTCGTGTTGCCAGTTTTTACTGGGGTTGTAGCGTTTGTTCAATTGCTTGGCTGGCGTTTGTTGTAGTGTTCAGGTTGGTGAAGGTGTTGAAAGCCTTGTTGCTATTGGTTATTGGGATTAAATCGTTTTTAGATAAAAATCTCTCCCACGTCAATTTAGCCAATGGTAGTAACCTTTGTAGAGGCTTTGAGTTAAAAGTTATCAACAAAGTGGTATAAAGTGGGACAAAGTGGAGATAAGTAATTATATTTACACTTTATATCACGAAACCTTCTGAAATCAAGGGAATGACAAACTTCATCGGCGAATACGAATGTAAATTGGACGCTAAGGGCAGATTGATGCTGCCTTCAGGTTTGAAGAAGCAGTGTGCGCCGGAGTCTGAGGGAAGATTTGTAGTGAACAGAGGGATGGAGGTGTGCTTGGTGATGTATCAAAAACACGATTGGGAAATAGTGACAGAGAAGATTTCGCAATTGAATCAATTTGTGATTAAAAACAGAGAGTTTGTTCGTCGTTTCAATAATGGCGCAACGGCGGTGGAGTTGGATGGTGTAGGGCGTTTGCTGTTGCCAAAGAAGTTGTTGGATTATGCTGGCATTGGCAAGGATTTGATTTTGTTCGCGTATGCCGATAAGATTGAAATCTGGTCGAAGAAAGCTTACGAGGCAATGATGAATAGTGAGGGTGATTTTGCTTCGCTCGCCGAAGAGGTAATGGGAAATAAAGAAGTGCAAAATAAAAATGACTAATTACCACATTCCAGTAATGCTGAAGGAAAGTATAGATGCCTTGCAGATTAAACCTGATGGAATATACGTTGATGCAACGTATGGTGGGGGAGGACACTCTAAACAAATCTTGGCGCAGCTCACTACCGGTAAATTGATTGCTTTCGACAGAGATGCTGATGCGGTGAAAAATGAAGTGGGTGATGACAATTTGATTTTGGTAAACGATAATTTTAGCCAGCTGACTAAGTACGTGAAGTTGTATCGATTTATGAAAGTTGATGGCATACTTGCTGACTTTGGTATTTCTTCATGGCAAATTGATGCCGCCGAAAGAGGCTTTTCTACGCGCTTTGATGCTGAGCTCGACATGCGCATGGACAAGCGTTCGCCGCTTTCTGCCAAAGATGTTTTGAATACTTATGATGAAGCTGCGCTGTCACATTTGTTAAAGGAATATGGAGATATTATCAATGGGCGCCAACTCGCACGTGCCATTATTGCATACCGCACAGTGCAGCCTTTCAATACTACTTTTGACTTGAAAAAAGCTTTGGAAAGCATGGCTTCTAAGGCGGATCACAATAAGTTTTTTGCTAAAATATTTCAAGCCATTCGCATTGAAGTAAATCAAGAGCTTGAAGAAATTAAGTCCTTTTTAACGCAGTCGGACGAAGTGTTGAATAAAAGTGGACGTTTGGTTTGCATTTCCTACCACTCTTTGGAAGACCGATTGGTGAAGAATTACATGAGGGCTGGTAATGAAAGCGGTGATGTGGAAAAAGATTTTTTTGGAAATCCAAAAGCCGGGTTGAAGGTAATTACCCGCAAACCACTTCTTCCCACGGAAGAAGAAATTAAGTTGAACAGCAGAGCTAGAAGTGCAAAATTGAGAATAGCTGAAAAAGCATGAGCAACGAAAAAAAAATAGAAGCAAAAGAACAGGTCGCTCCTAAAAAAGGGATGTCAAAGGGATTGAGTGAAGAAAAAGCTTACGCCATTTTGCCTTTTGCGATTTTCTTGACTTTGATTGCGGTGGTGTATATCGCCAACTCTTACTACGTTGAAAATACCATTCGCGACATCGCCAAATTACAAACGGAATTGCATGAGTTGCGTGCTGAAGATATTGAATTGAAAACAAATGTAAACATCAAAACACGTCAGTCGGAAGTAGTTAAAAGTGCCGAGCGTTATGGCTTGAAACCTTTGATTGACCAACCGAAGGGCGTGCTGATTAATGAGAATGTTAAACCTCAAATTGAAGAATAGGTGGATGTAAAAAAAGATATTCTATGGAGAGTATATCTTACTTTTTTTGTGATGGTCGCCTTCGCAGTCGTAGTCATCACCCAAACTGTCAACCTTCAGTTTTTCCAAGCCAAAGAAATTAAAAAATCAGTAGTTGCTAAAGTTGCTGACTATCGTGAGGTAGAAGCCAATAGAGGTGATATTTATTCGAGCGATGGTAGTTTGATGGCGACGTCAATGACCTTTTATATGGTGGGCATGGACTGCAGCTCGAAGGCTTTGACCGATAAAAATTTCAATGAAAACATTGCTGCGCTGAGTGATAGCTTGTCGGCATTGCTTGGTAAAAAGAGCGGCAATCAATATAGAAGAGAATTGGAACACTGTCGTAAAACAAAAAAAAGATGGTACAAATTGCACGACGGCTTGACGTACACGCAATTCAAAAGATTGAAATCTTTTCCGCTTTTCAACAAAGGAAAATATGAAAGTGGTTTGGTGTATACACGTAAGATAGAGCGCAAGCGTCCTTACCAAATGGCTTCACGTACTTTGGGAAAAGGCGGCGAAAGTCAAATTGGAATTGAAGGTGCTTTTAATTTGTATTTGAGAGGAGAGAACGGATTGCAATATCAGAGAAAAATTGGCGAAGGTATTTGGGTGCCCATTGATGATGCGGGTTCGATTGACCCTATCGACGGCGGTGATGTGTATACCACTATCGATATGAGTATTCAAGATATTGCTGAAACTGAATTGTTGAGAAAGTTGAGGTTTCACGGTGCTGAGCATGGTTGTGTAGTTGTAATGGAAGTGGCAACGGGAAGGGTAAAAGCCATTGCGAATTTAAAGGCGACCGATACTTCTGGTACTTTTCAAGAGTATGTGAATTATGCGGTGATGGAAAGATCGGAGCCGGGTTCAGTCTTTAAATTGGCTTCTCTTTTGGCGGGTATCGAAGATGGTAAATTTGATGCCAATACCATGGTGGATACCAAAAGCGGACGCGTTACTTTTTACGACAAAACGATTGTTGATTCACATGGACCTTATGGTGTGATCAGTGTTAAGCGAATTTTAGAAGTGTCTTCAAACGTAGGAACGGCGATGCTGACAACAGAGCATTATGGTAAAAATCCAAGTGCTTTCATTAACAGGTTGTACAAATTTGGATTGACGGAAAGTTTAAATCTCGATATTAAAGGAGAGCCGAAACCCAATATTAAAAGTCCGGGAACCTCAGGCTGGTCGGGTTTAACCTTGCCTATTATGTCCTACGGTTACGACATGGAGCTCACGCCGCTGCAAGTGTTGTCTTTTTACAACGCATTGGCGAACAACGGTTACAGAGTGAAGCCAATGTTTGTGGAACGTGTGGTGCAAAAAGATGGCAGCATCAAAACATTTCATCCCGAGGTTTCTAAATCACCCATCTGCTCTCAAAAAACAATTTTGAATGCCAAAGAAATGTTGGAAGCAGTGGTGCTCAACGGAACTGCAAAAAGTATCAAAACCGATAAATACAAAATTGCCGGAAAGACAGGAACAGCTTGGTTTGGTTACACGCGTAAAAAAGACGAGGAGCGCCACTATCGTTCCACTTTTGTGGGATATTTTCCGGCCGACAAACCCAAATACTCTATTATCGTAGTGGTGTCTGATCCTAAAAAGAATGGATACTACGGAGGTGAAGTTTCGGCGCCAGTTTTCAGAGCCATTTCTGACCGTATTTACGCAAACATGTTGGATACTGCAAAGTTGAAAAAAACTGCTTTAACGCCGTTGATTGCCGCAAAGTTGAAGCCGTCGGTAATGGAAGATGAGGCGGTGCTTGCAAAGAAAATGCCAGTGAAAAATATTGCTGGTCAAAAGAAAATTGTTGTGCCCGCGCTAGGTGACACTAAGGTGCCTGACGTTACGGGTATGGGTTTGAAAGACGGTGTTTTTCTTTTGGAAAACATGGGTTTGATTGTGAAAGTGCAAGGGCGTGGCGTCATTAGAAAGCAATCAATTGAACCAGGAACACAAATCATCAAAGGAACAGAAATAACAATAGAGCTGATATAAAAGAAAAATAAATGAAATTATTATCTGACATATTGTACAAAGCAGGGATTGATGAAATCAAAGGCACTACTAAGCTTGCGATCACATCTATTTGTTTTGATTCGCGCGCAGTGGAGCAGTCTTCACTTTTCGTAGCGGTGAAAGGTACCAAGGTGGATGGTCATGTATACATTGAAAAAGCAATTGCCGATGGTGCCATTGCAATTGTATGCGAACAGTTTCCTGAAGTGATGAACGATAAAATCACTTACGTTCAAGTGAAGGATTCTAGTTTTTCATTGGGCATTATTGCTGCAAATTTCTTCGACAATCCTTCTGAAAAATTAAAACTGGTAGGTATCACTGGGACAAATGGAAAAACAACCACAGCTACTTTGCTTTACAATCTTTTCAAGAGCACAGGACATAAAGTGGGTTTGTTGTCGACTGTAAAAAATCAAATCAACAATGAGAAATTAATATCCACACATACTACGGGTGACGCGATTCAAATCAACGCTTTGCTTAGTGAGATGGTGAAGAAGGGATGCACGCATTGCTTTATGGAAGTGAGTTCTCACGCCATTCATCAAAATAGAATTGCGGGCTTGAAATTTGACGGTGCTGTGTTCACCAACATCACGCACGACCATTTGGATTACCACGGTGATTTCAATGAATACATCAAAGCAAAAAAAATGTTTTTCGATCATTTGTCTGCCGATGCTTTTGCTTTGGTGAACAGTGATGATAAGCATGGTGAAACAATGGTGTTGAATACCCGCGCCAAGGTGCATACTTATGGATTGAAAACGATGGCTGATTTTAAATGCCGCGTTTTAGAAAATAGGTTTTCAGGCTTGCTGTTGAACATCGACAACAACGAAGTGTGGTCGAAACTCGTTGGTAAATTTAATGCTTACAATTTGTTGGTGGTGTATGCTACTTCTGTTTTGTTGGGTGAAGATAAGATGGCGGTACTCACATCGCTGAGCGCATTGTCATCAGTGGAAGGTAGGTTTCAATACGTGAAATCGAAAAATGGAATCATTGGCATCGTTGACTATGCGCATACTCCCGATGCATTGGAAAATGTTTTGGAAACCATCAATGGTATTCGCACAGGAAATGAAACCGTTATTTCGGTGGTTGGTTGCGGTGGAGACAGAGATGCTGCGAAGCGACCGGTAATGGCGAAAATTGCTTGTGAAAATAGCGATAAGGTGATTCTTACTTCTGACAATCCGAGGAGTGAAGATCCCGAAGAAATCATCAAGCAAATGCGCACTGGCGTTGATGCTGTGAACTACAAAAAGTGTTTGGCGATACTTGATAGACGCGAAGCGATACGCACCGCGTGTTCAATGGCAAATGCGGGAGACATTATTTTGGTGGCTGGAAAGGGCCACGAAAAATATCAAGAAATTGCTGGTGTGAAACACCCTTTTGACGATCTGGAAATATTGGAAGAATCACTAAAATTAATTGAAGGATAATGCTGTACTATTTATTCAGATACCTCGATGAGATGAATGTTCCCGGAGCGGGAGTTTTTCAATACATCACTTTTCGTACCTTATTGGCACTTGTTGTTTCGCTGTTTATCTCTATGATTTTAGGGAAGCGAATTATCAATTTGCTCAGAAAATTGCAAGTGGGCGAAACTGTTAGAGACCTTGGTTTAGATGGTCAATTGAAAAAACAGGGCACACCAACCATGGGCGGTTTACTGATTTTGTCGGCCATCGTTATTCCTACTTTGCTGTTCGCGCGATTGGAGAATGTGTACATCATTCTTTTGCTTGTTACCACCATTGGTTTGGGTTTTCTTGGTTTTCTCGACGATTACATTAAGGTTTTCAAAAAGAACAAAGAAGGTTTGCAGGGGCGATTTAAAATCATAGGTCAAGTGGGTATTGGACTTATTGTTGGCGCTGTGCTTTTCTTTAATAAGAACGTAATCATTGCTGAGCCAGTTAAACATGCGACTTCTGAAACGGTGCAAATTGCAGATAAGGAATTTGTGGAAATGAAGTCGATGAAAACCACCATTCCTTTTATGAAGGACAATGAATTGGATTATGGAAAAGCAGTGGAGTATTTCGGATTGGAAGCGAGCGAATGGGCATGGTTGATATTTATTCCAGTGGTGATTATTATCGTGACGGCGGTGTCGAATGGCGCTAACTTAACCGATGGTATTGATGGTTTGGCGAGTGGTACATCTGCCATTATCGGTACTACGTTAGGCGTGTTGGCTTATGTGAGTGGTAATGCGGTGTTCGCTGATTATTTGAACATCATGTACATTCCCAATATTGGGGAGCTTGTTGTTTTTATGGGCGCTTTCGTTGGTGCTTGCATTGGATTTTTGTGGTACAATGCTTATCCTGCACAAGTGTTTATGGGTGATACAGGAAGTTTGTCTTTGGGTGGTATCATTGCTGTTTTTGCAATTGCGATTCGTAAAGAATTATTGATTCCTATCATTTGCGGAA
Organism: Flavobacteriales bacterium; assembly: GCA_947444925.1. Classification (GTDB taxonomy): domain Bacteria; phylum Bacteroidota; class Bacteroidia; order Flavobacteriales_C; genus JAHEZL01. The sequence continues at coordinate 21,842 of CANFBW010000021.1, forward strand.
TCTTTTTGGTGGAGAATTTATCAGTGATTATGCAGGTGAGTTATTTCAAATACACCAAGAAAAAATTCGGTGAAGGACGACGTATTTTCAAGATGTCTCCTTTGCATCACCACTATCAAAAATCGGGCTACCACGAAGCTAAAATTGTGACGCGTTTTTGGATCATTGGAATTATTCTCGCGGTATGTGCTATTGCAACTTTAAAATTGAGATAAAACTGAAATGCAAGAAGAAACAATTATAGTTTTAGGTGCAGGCGAAAGTGGCGTGGGAGCAGCCATTCTCGCGCAAAAGCAAGGATACAAGGTTTTTGTATCTGATGCTGGTGTGATCGCCGCCGACTATAAAAATATTCTTGAAAAATATTCTATTAATTACGAAACCGGTGAACACAAAAAACTGTACCAGTATACCCCGGTAATGGTAGTGAAAAGTCCGGGTATCCCCGAAAAAAATGAAACAGTAATATTCTTTTCAAAAAAGAATATTCCCGTAATTTCTGAAATAGAATTTGCAGGTAAATTCAGCTCTGCTAAAATGATTTGCATTTCAGGTAGCAACGGAAAAACCACTACCACTTTGTTGACCTATCACTTGCTGAAAACTGCCGGATACAATGTTGGTCTTGCTGGTAATGTTGGTAAAAGTTTGGCGTGGCAAGTTGCTGAAGAAGCCTATGATTACTACGTTATTGAGTTGAGTAGTTTTCAGTTGGATGGTATGTTTGACTTTAAATCTGATGTTGCAATTTTATTGAACATCACGCCCGATCATTTGGATCGCTATGATTATAAATTTGAAAATTACGTTGCGTCTAAATTTAGAATTACACAAAATCAAAGTGCAACCGATGCATTTATTTATTGTGCCGATGATGCAACAATGAAATCATACATGAGTGCGCATTCTTTCGCTGCAACAATGTATTCAATCAGTGTAAAAAATGATGCTGATGTGACCGCTGATGAAAATAATTTGCATTTTTCTATTGCAGAAAAAAATGAAATCATCAGTACCTCTGTACTTACTATTCAAGGCAAGCACAATTTTTATAACGCAATGGCTGCAGGTAGCGCAGCGCTTTTGATGGGCTTGACTAAAACGCAAATTGAACAAGGTTTTTCTACTTTTATAAATGCAGAACACCGTTTGGAAAAAGTGGCGGTGATTGATGGAGTTACTTTTATTAATGATTCAAAAGCAACAAATGTAGATTCTGTTTGGTATGCGCTTGATAGCATGCAACAGCCTACAACATGGATTGTTGGTGGTGTTGATAAAGGCAATGACTATTCAGTGTTGGAATCTTTTGTTAATAAAAAAGTGAAAGGCATCATCTGTCTTGGGAAAGACAATAGTATCTTGGAGGCATTATACGGTGCACGAGGTAAATTATTTTTTTCAACCAACGATATTTCTGCCGCAGTGGCAAAAGCAAAAGCTTGGAGTGTGAGTGGTGACGCGGTTTTGCTGTCTCCAGCCTGCGCAAGTTTTGATTTGTTTAAAAATTATATCGACAGAGGAAATCAATTTAAAAACATAGTGAACCAAATAATAAACCACAATAATTAAAGCAGAATTATGACTACAAAAGGTAATTTCGAATTTCAAAATCAAATCAAAACGGGACCTACAATGGCTGAAAGCCTGAAGAAGGATTATGAGAAAATTCGCAAAGAAGGTATCCGCGAAAGTTTTTCGGAATTCGAAAATGTAGAGCATCGCTTGGAATTTGTTGCCAACATTCACGGGATCGAATATGTCAATGATTCGAAAGCAACCAATGTAAATTCTACATGGTATGCTTTGGAAAGAATGACTAAATCAACGGTGTGGATCGTAGGAGGTGTAGATAAAACTGTTGACTATTCTTCACTGCACGAATTGGTGAAAGAAAAAGTAAGATGTGTTGTTTACATCGGTACTGAAAAAAATAAAGCCTTCGAAGCTTTCTTAGACAAAGTGCAAATGATTGTCGCTGCTGCAACGATGGAGGAAGCTGTGCAAATGGCATACTACGCTGCTGAAAAAGGAGAAGCGGTATTGATGTCTCCTGCCTCTGCGAGCTTCAATATGTTTGAGAATTATGAAGAAAGAGGAAACAGATTTAAACAGTTGGTAAGAAACTTATAATCCCATTAAGCCATGTTGGATTTATTCTTTGAAAACCCAGGAAATAGAAAAGAGAAGTTTGTTCTGATCTTAACCCTATTGTTGTTCGGACTTGTTCTGCTGGCGATTTATGGAGTAGTGGAAATGGTGAAAGGTTTTAATGCTGTGCATTCCGATTTGGGGACTGCACCGATTGTGAATAGAGGTGATGTGATTGAACAAGTTGCTGGCGATGAAGAACATTTATAGTTTTATACACGGCGACAAAATTATTTGGTGGGTTGTTTTTTTACTCTCGTTGATGTCGATTGTTATGGTTTACAAGTCGACAGGGAGTTTGGCCTACCGCTTTCAAGGCGGAAATACGGAGTTCTATTTGATGAAGCATCTGCTTATGCTTTTTTTAGGACTCGCCATTATTTACTTCACACATTTGTTGAAGTACAAATACTTTTCCCGCCTATCTCAAATTTTACTCATCATTTCAATTCCTTTGTTATTGCTGACGATGTTGGCCGGACAAAGTGAAAATTCTGCTGACCGTTGGTTGGTCATTCCTGGCTTGGGTGTGAGTTTTCAAACTTCGGATTTGGCTAAATTGGCACTCATTACTTATCTCGCTCGTGTATTGCACAAGAGGCAGGAAGGACAAAAATTTAAAGAAATTTTTTTACCAGTCATCGCACCAATATTTTTAGTGTGCGGACTCATCGTTAAGGTGAACTTTTCTACTGCTGCTTTGATTTTTGGCACCAGTATGGTTTTGCTTTTTATTGGGCGCGTGCCCTTCAAATATATTTTGTACACCGTTGGAATGGCCATTGGTGCATTCGCTCTTTTCATCATGGTAGTGATTACCGTTTTTCCAGATAACAATCGCGTACAAACTTGGATCAATCGCGTTGGCGCATGGTCGGGATCAGGAGACAAAGCAACTGAAGAAGATTCTGAGGCGAATTACCAAAGCAATCTCGCTAAGGCAACCATCGTGAGTGGTGGCGTGTTTGGCAATTGGTTTGGGGGTAAAAATGAAAACCCTTCGCCCCCACAAGCTTTCTCTGATTTTATGTATGCTTCGCTGATCAAGGAAACCGGATTTGTTGGTGGTATTTTTTGCATTTTGCTCTACTTGCTTTTGTTCTATCGATCGATTCGCGTTGCCGTCAAAAGCGAGTCGACTTTCGCAATGCTTCTGGTAGTGGGTTGTTCTATCTCTTTAGTGTTTCAAGCTTTTTCCAACATGGGCGTTGCCGTGGGTTTATTTCCCGTAACCGGCCAGCCGCTGCCTTACCTCAGTATGGGCGGTACTTCTTTGTGGTTTACCAGTATTTCAATAGGTATTATTCTAAGTGTGAGTAAAGAAGTTTATGACAAACAAGAAGACAAACAACAGGTGGCCACGCGTAATCATTAGTGGTGGCGGTACTGGCGGACACATCTTTCCGGCCGTTGCCATAGCCCGCGGCATACAGGAACAATATCCAAGTTCCGATATACTTTTTGTTGGCGCGCAAGGCAAAATGGAAATGGAGAAAGTCCCTGCTGCTGGTTTTCCAATTGAGGGACTTTGGATCAGTGGTTTGCAAAGAAGTTTGACTTTGAAAAATCTTTTATTCCCCGTTAAAGTATTGTCCAGTGTATGGAAAGCACTGCGCATCATTCGCAAGTTTAAACCTGATGTGGCTATAGGTGTAGGTGGCTATGCAAGTGGTTCGCTTTTGTACGCGGCATCAATGAAAGGCATTCCTTGTTTGATACAAGAACAAAATTCTTTTCCGGGCATCACCAATAAAATTTTAAAAAATAGGGTGCAAACTATTTGCGTGGCGTACGATAGAATGGATCGCTTTTTTCCTAGTGAAAAAATAGTATTGACCGGAAATCCAGTGCGCAAAGAAATTACGAAACTTGAAGGAAAACGCGAAAGGGGATTGGAGAAATTTAATCTCGACAGCACTAAAAAAACAGTCTTGGTTGTAGGTGGTAGCTTGGGTGCACGCAGTATCAATCAAAGTATTGATGCAAACTTACAGTTGTTTGCCGACAACGACATTCAGTTGATTTGGCAAACAGGAAAGTTGTATACAGAACAAGCCAAAAAAAGAGTAGCTGAAGTAGGATACAAAGGAATATCGTCTTTGGATTTCATTGCCGATATGGATTTGGCGTATGCCGTTGCCGATGTGGTGATTTCACGAGCAGGTGCACTTGCCGTGTCAGAATTGTGTTTGGTAAAAAAACCTGCAATACTCGTCCCACTTCCGTCGGCAGCAGAAGACCATCAAACCAAAAATGCGATGTCGTTGGTGAGTTACAACGCCGCTATTTTAGTGAAAGACAATGAGGCCAAAGAACACTTGGTGCAAGATGCGATCGCTTTGGTAAACGATCAAGAGCAAATGGACAAGCTTTCTCGGAATATTGAAAAATTGGCCTTTGCCAACGCCACTGAAACCATTGTGAGTGAAGTAATGAAATTGATCAACAAATGAATTTGAAAGAAAAAAATAGTTTTTACTTTATTGGCATTGGCGGCATCGGCATGAGTGCATTGGCACGTCATTTCAAGGCTCAAGGCAAAAGAGTTTCTGGCTACGATAAAACCGAAACCAAGCTCACGAAGCAGTTGGTGGAAGAGGGAATTGGGGTGACTTACGACGATAGCATTGATGCGTTGCCAGCGGAAGTGAAGGCCAATCAAAGCGATGTGTTGGTGGTATACACGCCCGCGATTCCGGCCAATCATATCGGCAAAAATTATTTGATTTCGCAAGGTGTTCCGCTGTTCAAGCGCAGTGAAGTGTTGGGTGAACTCACCAAGTTGCTGTACAACGTGTCGGTGTCGGGAACGCATGGTAAAACCACCATATCTTCAATGATCGCGCATCTTTTTAAAGTGGCTGATTTGTCATTCTCTGCTTTTTTAGGTGGAGTTTCAAAAAATTTAAACAGCAACTACTTGGGCAATAAAGATGCTGAAATTTGTGTGGTAGAGGCGGATGAATACGACAGAAGTTTTTTGCGCTTGTATCCTGATATCATGGTTTGTTCGTCGGTAGATCCTGATCATCTCGACATTTATGAAACGGGAGAAAAGGTGGTGGAGTCGTTTCAACTTTTTGCTAAGAACATCAAAAGGAATGGACAACTTATCGTTAACCATAAAGTGGCCAATACTTTTGAAGAGCCTTATTTGACATACGCTTTAGAGCATAGTGACGCTGATTATTACGCAAAGAATATTCGTGTGGAAGATGGTGCTTACTGCTTTGATATTGTTGCAAAGGGCAAAACCATTGAGGCTGCAATGCTTGGTTTACCTGGCTTGCACAATGTTGAAAATTGTATCGCTGCTTGCGCGGTTGCATTTGAAATGGGTGTTACCCCAACCGTTATTTTACGTGCGTTAAAGGAGTACAAAGGTGTTGATCGTCGTTTTGAAGTTGTGCTTCGTCAAGAGAACATGGCGTATGTTGACGACTATGCGCACCACCCTGAAGAGTTGAATAGATGTATCACATCCTTGCGTCATTTCTTTCCGGGAAAAAAAATAACAGGTGTATTTCAACCTCATTTGTTTTCGCGCACACGGGATTTTGCAGATGGTTTTGCGCGCAGCTTAGAATTGTTAGATGAGTTGATATTGTTAGAGATTTATCCCGCTCGCGAACTTCCGATTCAAGGAATTGACGGGCAATTTTTACTCGATAAAATACAATTAACAAACAAGGTTTTGTGTTCTAAAGAAGAAATGAAAGAGAGAATTAAAAACAATCCTTTGGAAGTATTGCTCACGGTTGGCGCAGGCGATATTGGCGCATTGGTGGTCGATATTAAAAAGATTTTAGAAGATAAAAAGTGAATTACAAAGTTAAAATTCTTTTGTGGGTGCTCTTCTTTGCGGGCGTAATTACCACTACTGCTTTTGTGGAAAGTGGCAGCAGTAAAATGCGTTGTCATAAAGTGAACATCGCCATCAATACGTCTCCAGGAAATTATTTTTTGGATCAAAAAGACGTTTTGGATTTGTTGTATTCGAATGGAGATTCGCTGCTGAATAAAAAAATAACAGGCATCAACAGTGGTGAAATTGAAATGTTGATAAAAAAACTAGAGCCCGTTGACAGCGTGCAAACCTACGTCACTGTGGATGGAGAGGTGTTTATTAACATTTCTCTGAGAAAAGTTTTGCTGCGGGTTATTCCACAGAATGGGAAAGGGTTCTATATTGACAGCGCGGGAGCGAGAATGGAGTGGTTGCCAAAATATACCTCAAGGGTAGTGGTGGCAACTGGTGATTATTTCAGCTACTGTGGAGTGAAGGACAGTTCTTTGGTAAATCAATGTGAAAAAAAGGTGGTAAAAGACCTCTATGTACTCGCGAAATATTTTAGTGCACACGAGTTTTGGGAAGCCTTTACAGATCAAATTTATTTCAACGAACGCGGTGAAATTGAGTTGGTGCCAAAGTATGGTGATTTTCGAGTGATACTGGGTAGTGTAGAAGATCTTGATGAGAAGTTCCAGAATCTCGAATTGTTCTATAGAAATGGAGTGAATGCTGAAAATATTGATTTATACTCAGAGATTGTTTTAAAATATAAGGGTCAAATAGTTTGTAAAAAGAAAGTGTAATGGAAGCTTCAGAAATTATAGTAGGATTAGACATTGGTACCACTAAAATTGTGTGTTTGGTTGGTCGTCGCAATGAGTACGGCAAAATTGAAATTCTCGGAATGGGAAGATCGGAGTCGGTGGGCGTAACGCGTGGCGTTGTATCGAATATTGAAAAAACAGTGCAGTCTATAAAAAGTGCAGTGTCAGAAGCAGAAAATCAATCGGGTGTTACCATTCGTGAGGTGAATGTTGGTATTGCTGGACAGCATATAAAATCGTTGCAACACAGAGGCATCAAGGTGCGCAGCACGCAAGAGGAAGAGATAGGGCAAAAAGACATTGATGCTTTGATTGACGATATGTACAAATTGTACATGCAGCCGGGTGAAGAAATTATTCATGTGTTGCCACAAGAATACATTGTTGACAATGAACAAGGAATTAAAGATCCAGTGGGAATGTCGGGTGCTCGCCTTGAAGCAAATTTCCACATCATCACAGGGCAAATCGCTGCAGCAAAAAACATTCACAAGTGCATTCAAAAAGCAGGATTGAAAGTGGTGGATTTAATATTGGAACCCTTGGCTTCCTCTGAAGCAGTGCTGAATGAAGAGGAAAAAGAAGCTGGAGTGGTGTTGGTGGACATAGGTGGTGGAACAACTGACATCGCTATTTTTCAAGACGGCATCATTCGCCATACTGCGGTGATTCCTTTTGGAGGAAATGTGATCACTGAAGACATTAAAGAAGGTTGTACTATTATAAAGAGTCAGGCTGAATTGTTGAAAATGAAATTCGGTTCTGCTTTGGCGAGTGAAAACAAAGAAAATGAAATTGTGTCAATTCCCGGTTTACGCGGACGAGAGCCAAAAGAAATATCGGTTAAAAATTTAGCCCACATCATTCAAGCCAGAATGGAAGAGATTGTGGAGAATGTGTACTACGAAATTAAAAATTCAGGCTATGAGAAAAAACTCATCGCAGGTATTGTAGTGACAGGTGGTGGTGCGCAGTTAAAACACATGGGACAGCTTGTTGAATACATGACTGGAATGGACACGCGCATTGGTTATCCAAATGAACATTTGGCGAAAGGCAACTCTCAAGAAATTACGAGTCCGGCTTATGCAACGGGAGTTGGTTTGGTAATTAAAGGCTTGCAGGTACTCGACAAACAAAAGGTGTTCAGTAACAATACCACTAAGTTGCCAAATGCTGAAGCGGCGCCTTCAACTGGTGTGAAAGACCACTCTACAAAAGACAAAGGAAGTTTCTTTGATAAAATATTGCAAAAAGGAAAACAATTTTTTGAAGAAGACGCAGAATAAATAAGGGTTCAATGTTCAAAGATCAAGATTAGCTAACATTGCTCTTTGAACATTAAACTTTGAACAAAAAAAATATTTACCAATACATAAAGCCAATAGAAATGATGCAGTTTAATTTACCAAAAGAACAATCTTCAATTATCAAAGTGATTGGAGTTGGAGGAGGCGGAAGCAATGCCGTGAATCACATGTACCGTCAAGGGATTACAGGTGTTGACTTTTTAATTTGTAATACGGATCAGCAAGCGTTGGATATCAGTCCGGTGCCCAATAAAATTCAATTGGGAACGTGTTTGACCGACGGTCGTGGCGCAGGATCACTGCCCAACGTTGGACAAAATGCTGCCTTAGAAAATATAGAAGAGATTCGCGCGATCTTGTCAAAAAATACGCGCATGGTTTTTATCACAGCCGGAATGGGCGGTGGAACAGGAACGGGTGCAGCTCCCGTGATCGCGCAAATTGCGAAAGAAATGGGCATCCTCACAGTAGGTATCGTTACTTATCCCTTCCTCTTTGAAGGAAGAAAAAGAGCGAAACAAGCAGAAGAAGGAATTGCAGAATTGAGAAGAAATGTTGACACTTTATTGGTGGTGTGCAACGACAAACTTCGTGAAATTTATGGCAACTTGTCTTTGTCGGAAGCTTTTGGTAAGGCCGATGATATATTGACAACTGCCGCCAAAGGAATTGCAGAAATCATTACCGTTACCGGATATATCAATGTTGATTTTGAAGACGTAAGAACGGTAATGCGCGATAGTGGTGCGGCCATCATGGGGTCAGCCAAAGCATCTGGCGAAAACAGAGCTATGGTTGCAGTACAAAATGCATTGGCTTCTCCTTTGTTGAACGACAACAATATCAAAGGCGCGAACTATATTTTATTGAACATCACTTCAGGTGCGAAAGATGTAACGATGGATGAGATTGCTGAGATCACTGACTATATTCAAGATGAAGCGGGATCAACAGCAGAAATCATTTGGGGTACTGGTGTTGATGATTCTTTGGGTGACAACGTAAGTGTTACTTTGATTGCAACTGGCTTTAAAACAACTACCTCATTGGGTAACGAAATAGAAAGTAAAGCAAGCAAAGTGGTGCATACATTGGAATTGGAAAAACCAGCCGTAAAACAACCTTTGCATATCGCTGCTATTCAACAGCCTTTGGCTGAAGCTCCTGTGAGCAAAGCTGAGCCTATTGCGAAGGTTGAGCCACTTGTTGTTGCTGAACCAGAGCTTGTGTCTGAGCCAATTGTTTTCATTGCCCCGGTAGTGTTGAACGAAGTGCCAGAAGAAGTGATGGATAACGAAGTAGAAGAAGTAGTTGCAATTGTACCCGAAGTGGAGCAAGTGGTGATGAGTTTTGATATGGATATTTCCGAAGTAGAAACAGAGGAAGAACTTCAAGAAGAAGTGAGCGTGGAACAAGGTCTCTTTACTTTTAAGGAAGATGAATTGCCAACAGGTTGGGAAGTGAAATCTGTTTCAAACAGCATTGATGAGGTGCCTGAGCCAGTGAGTGTAAAAAGACTGTACGAGCAAGAAGAAGCAAGTGAATTGCCTCGCGCTTTGAATCCAACACCTGATCCTGAGCCGGTGCAAACACCGCGTCAAACACCAGTTGCTGACTTTGTTCCTGTTTTAAATTTGCAAAAGGAAGAAGCAGCTACTTCGTTCGCAAAGGAGTTGGATGCTGAAGATCAAATGCGCCAGTCACAAGAGCGTATCATGAAGTTGAAAGCATTGAGTCATCGTATGAAATCGCCAACCGATATTGTTGACTTGGAGAACGTACCTGCTTACAAAAGAAAGAACATCAATTTTGACAAGATTCCACATTCATCAGAATCAATTATTTCTCGCTATACTTTGTCGCAAGACGAAATGGAAGGTCCGGAAATCAGACCGAACAATTCTTTCTTGCACGACAATGTAGACTAGTTCTTGTTGAAAAGAGAAGTTAAAAAATCCCGGTGTGAACCGGGATTTTTTTTTGCTAGCGTCTTTGACATGCTCAGCCTGATTTTATTTGTATCGTCTTCAAGTAGTGGATAGGATACACCAATAAGAATGACTTTAAAGTACGTGTTGGGAATCTTATGAATTAAGGGCTGAAGCGTTCACTGAAGAAGCGAAAAATCGTTTTGCGCATCATTTGCCAACATTGGAATGATTCGTTACAAGGAGAATTTCCCCATTAGTATTCTTTTTTTTCGAATGGATAGTAAAGGAAATCTCTTGATGAAAAAAATGTTGTATTCTCCAATTGAAAATAGTTTTGCTGTTTTTTTTCTTTTTTTGAAATCTGTTTTGTGTACTTCATGATTGCAAGTGCTAATACTGTCATGCGCTTCTGATGCAGTGGGTTTTGTTTCTAGTTCTGATTTAAATGAATTTTGCTCTGTCTTTATTGAATCTTGCTGCTGTGCAATGCCTTCACTTGCATGCAGTACTATCAATGTAGAAGTAATTGCGATAGCTTTTTTGAGAAAATTTGATCGTTCTTGAAGTTCGAATTCTGCTATTTGTGCGTCGTTAAATCGGCCGCACAATTCTTTGTTTTCGTTTTTAAGTCTGCTGATTTCGGCGAAAGTATTTTTAGTTAAGTCAATTACTTCATGATTGCATTGCGCACAAAATCGACCAGCCGCCGTGACGTCCATCTTGTTCCATTTCTGGTTACATGTATATGACATTTGTACTTTTGTAGATAGGCTGTTCATAGCCACCAAGGTAACGTATTAACTGAAAGTAATTTCTCTTTTGATTGATTTTCTTACTCTGCCTTCAAAGCCTCTTTAAAAACACGCAACACTCTTTCTCTGGCGAATTTATGTTCCACAATTGGTTGCGGATAATCGTCTTTTTTTTCTTTGATCCAGCTATTGATGTACCTGTGCTCTTTGTCGAATTTTTTGGTTTGTTCTTCGGGATTAAAAATGCGAAAGTAGGGTGCTGAGTCACAACCGCAACCAGCTGCCCACTGCCAGTTTCCGTTGTTGGATGAAAGTTCGTAGTCCAATAATTTTTCGGCAAAGTAGGCTTCGCCCCAGCGCCAATCGATGAGCAAGTGCTTGGTTAAAAAGCTCGCCACTATCATGCGCACGCGGTTGTGCATTAGTCCTGTTGCATTGAGTTCTCGCATTCCCGCATCAACAATGGGATATCCTGTTTCGCCTTTGCACCACAATTGAAATTCACGTTCGTTGTTGCGCCATTGTATTTTGTCGTATTTCTCTTTGAAGGATTGTGCGACTACTTTCGGAAAATGAAAAAGAATCATCATAAAAAATTCTCTCCATATGAGTTCGTTCAGCCATTGTTCGTTGTGCTGCACAGCTATTTTTACCGCTTGTCGCACACTTATGCTTCCAAAACGAAGATGAGTGCTCAGTTGCGATGTTCCGCGCACAGAAGGCGTATTTCGCGTGTTGTGGTAGTTGCGGATTACCGCGACATCGAAAATTGGAGACGTAAATTGCAAGTCGCTTTTTTCAAAACCAAGATCGTGTAAACTCGGAAAATCGAAGGGCTTCGTTTTAATAAAGTGCGCCATTTCTTTTTCGCTGTGCTGTGTCGCAATGTGTTGTTCGGTGAAAGTGCTTTTCCAGATTTTGGAATAAGGCGTAAAAATAGTGTAGGGTTTTCCGTCACTTTTTACGATTTCATTTTTTTCAAAAATCACTTGGTCTTTGAAGGTGTGGAAATCAATTTGCTGCCTGCTGAAGTACTTGGTTATCGCTGCGTCGCGCAAAACGGCATAGGGCTCGTGGTCGTGGTTGCAATAAACGGCGCTGATTTTTTGCACTGCGCTGATTTTCTTAAATGCATTTTCCGGGGTGTCGTGCAACACCAGTAGTGATGATCCGTGTTTTTGCAATTCGTCGTGTAAGCCTTGCAGAGAATGATGAATAAAATCTACACGACGGTCTTTTTTGTTTTTAAGATCGTTGAGAATGTTGGGGTCAAATATAAAAATTGGCAACACCGCTGCTCCGCTTTGCAAGGCATGAAGCAGGGCCGTGTTGTCGTGTAATCGCAAATCTCTTCGGAACCAGAATACAGTTGCCATGATGCAAAGATAAACTAATGCGCAAAGTTATCGCTTAATCATAAGTTAACACTAAGATAACATAGCATTAACCTGCAATGGTTAATCTTGTTTTTAAATTACTACAAGATGAAAAAGGTATCAATTACATTTATTTTAATGCTTCTAATCGGGGCTGGATTCGCTCAAGACATTCGATTTTATAAGAAATTGAATGCTTTTTGTGAGAAGCGACTATCGGAGTTTGAGGGTATCGACAAAGGTCGAATTTTGATTTTAGATTCCATTGCGCAGTCGATTTCTGCGCACCGATCGTTGTCCAATAAAGTGATGGTGGGTTGCGAAACCAACACGCGCCGAACACAGCTGACATCAATTTGGTTGCAAACGGCTTTGAACTACTATGGGATTTACGATGTTTTTGTTTTCTCTGGTGGCAATGCAGCGCAGCAAGTAAACATGAACGTTTTTGAACAACTGAAAAAATCAGGTTTTGTGGTCGAGTACCTTGAAGACAAAGCAGTGGTGTCGTTGTCGAAAAACTTGTCGACCTATATGTACTATTCTAAAGGACTCCACGATGCAATGAATCCCAAAGACAATTACATTGGCATCAATGTGTGTTCTGGGAAAGAATATTTTAAATTGAACGGTATTGAGAATTTCAATTTGCCTTTCGAAAATTTGAAGTTTTACGATAAAACACCGTCGGAAAAGTACGTCAACACACAATTGAATTTGCAAATTAGCAAAGAGATGATGTATTTGGCGCACAAAATAAAGCAGTTGGCGAATGTGAAGTAGTAGTACTTTTGATCTATTGTTCAACGAAAAAAGCCGTTTCATTTTATTGAAACGGCTTTTGTTTTTTATTGAAGTATGAATTACAATCCCAACAAAATCTCTTCGGCGCTTTTGCTTCCCAAGAGCATTTTTCCTGGGTTTTCCAGCATTTCTTTCACTTTTACAAGGAAACCTACCGACTCTTTTCCGTCGATGATTCTATGGTCGTAGCTCAAAGCCAAATACATAATTGGACGAATGACTACTTGTCCGTCAACTGCTACCGGACGCTCAACGATGTTGTGCATGCCCAAGATGGCCGATTGCGGTGGATTGATAATCGGTGTCGACAACATTGATCCAAACACACCACCGTTGGTGATGGTGAAGGTTCCGCCTGTCATATCGTCGATGGTTAGTTTTCCATCGCGTGCTTTTAGCGCCAGTCTTTTTATTTCGGCTTCAATTTGCGCCAAGCTCATTTGCTCTGCATTTCTCAAAACAGGCACCATCAATCCTTTCGGCGAACTAACGGCAATCGCTACGTCGGCATAATTGTGTGTGATGATATCGGTGCCGTCAATCATTGCATTCACGCCAGGGTACAAACGCAAAGCCTCGGTCACTGCTTTGGTGAAAAAAGACATAAAGCCCAGGTTCACGTCGTGTTTTTTAGCAAAGGCGTCTTTGTATTTTTTGCGGATGTCCATGATCGGTTTCATGTCGACTTCATTGAAAGTCGTCAACATGGCCGTTTCTTGTTTCACGCTCACCAGTCTTTCAGATAGTTTTTTGCGGAGTGCTGTCATCTTTGTGCGTTCAGAGTCACGTGTGCCGCCCCATCCTGCAAAAGAGTCCGTGTTTACACCAGATGTAATGTAATCCAACACATCTGATTTTGTTACTCTTCCGCCTTTTCCGCTGCCAGCAACTTTTCCTCCAGCAACACCATTTTCATCGATTAATTTTTTTGCTGAAACAGAAGGATGGCCTGCAGCATAAGATACTTCAGCAACCGCGGCTTTCGCAGCAGGGGCTTCTTTTTTGTCAGCAACCGGGGCAGCAGCCTCTTTTTTAGGAGCAGCAGCACCTTCTGGTTTTTTTGCATCCGTATCGATTTGACAAACTACTGCGCCTACCTTAACAGTAGTGCCAGCTGCAACCAATATTTTAACGGCGCCAGCTTCTTCAGCCACCAATTCCAAGGTCGCTTTGTCTGAATCAATTTCGCCAATCACTTCGTCTTTCTCTACCCACGCGCCATCGGCCTTCACCCAGTTGGCGATTTCTACTTCTGTGATAGACTCTCCCGGACTCGGAACTTTTACATCTTTAATTGCCATGTGTCTTCTTTTTTCGTGTTATAATTTTGTGTGGTCTATTTCGCCAATATTCTGGCGTGTGAAAATATTTTGTCAAACAATGTTTTGGTTCTTGCTTCGTGTCTTTTGTATGATCCTGTTGCTGGAGCAGCCGACTCGTTGATAGAGATAACATCCAGTCTTACATCTCTGAACTTGCGCAACATAAACGACCAGGCACCCATGTTTTCAGGTTCTTCTTGAATCCAGAAATGTTTTTCGGCTTTTTTGTATTTCGCTACAATGGCCTTCAATTGCTTGTCGGGGAAAGGATACATTTGCTCCACGCGCACCAGAGCCACGTTGTTGAATTCGCCGTATGTTTTTCTTTTCTCTTGGTACTCGTAGTAAATTTTTCCCGTGCAGTACATTACGGTATCAACATCTGCTGCTTTTACCTCTGCATCGTCGATCACTTCTTGGAAGCGGCCTTTGATCAAATCTTCAATTGGAGAAACACAAGCTGGGTATCTCAATAGTTTTTTTGGTGTGAAAACCACCACTGGCTTGCGGAAATCGCGACTCAATTGGCGACGCAAAACATGGTAGAAATTAGCCGGTGTTGAACAGTTGACAATTTGCCAATTGTTGCGTGCCGACAATTGTAGAAATCTTTCTAAACGTGCGCTGGAGTGCTCTGCGCCTTGACCTTCATAGCCATGTGGCATTAACATGACCAATCCGTTTTGACATTTCCATTTGTCTTCACTTGCGCTGATGAATTGGTCGATGATGATTTGAGCGCCGTTGTTGAAGTCGCCAAATTGCGCTTCCCATATCGTTAAATAGTTGGGTGTGGTCAAAGCGAAACCATATTCAAATCCCAATACTGCATATTCAGAAAGAAGTGAATTTTTAATCATCAATTGTGCCGGTTGATCGGGCGCAATGTTGTTTAAAGGGCAATATTCTTCTTCTGATTCTTCTACTTTTAATATGGCGTGACGGTGAGAGAAAGTACCTCTTTCAACATCTTGTCCCGTGAAACGAATGGGGTGTCCTTCCATCATCAAAGTGCCGTATGCCAAGAGTTCGCACATGCCCCAATCCAATTGGTTTGACACCTCGATCATGCTCTTTCTTTTCTCTAATTCTTTGTCGATCTTTTTAATGAACTGCAATCCTTTTGGATTTTCATACAATGCTTTTGCCACTTGCAACAGCATTTTTTTATCTACGCCAGTTTCTGGTGATTGATCAAAATCAGCATCTGTTGACTTGCGAAAACCTTTCCAGTAGTCTTCTAGGAAAGAGGTGATTTTTGATTTTTCAATTTCTTTGGCTTCGGTCAAACGTTCGTTCAATTCGTTTTGGAAACTTTGTTCCATTTCTTTCGCCATAGCTGCTTCTACCACACCTTGTTGTAATAGTTTGTCAACGTAAATGGTGCGCGGATCAGGATGGTTGGCGATCAATTTGTACAACAATGGTTGTGTGTAGCGAGGTTCATCTCCTTCGTTGTGGCCGTGTTTGCGGTAGCACAACATATCAATGAATACGTCTCTTTTGTATTTTTGACGGTATTCCATGGCGAGGTTGATCGTGTGGGCCATGGCTTCAGCATCGTCACCGTTTACGTGGAAAACCGGACAGAGCGTTACTTTTGCAATGTCGGTGCAATACGTTGAAGAACGCGCATCAAGGTAATTGGTGGTGAAACCAATTTGATTGTTGATCACAATGTGAATTGTTCCACCTGTTTTGTAGGCTTTCAATTGCGCCATTTGCAGCAATTCATAAACAATTCCTTGCGCTGCAACAGCAGCATCACCATGAATCAATATAGGACAAACCTTGTTTAAGTCGTTGTTGAAAAGAGTGGCCAATTTAGCTTTGGCGATGCCTTCTACCACCGGGTCAACCGCTTCTAAGTGAGAAGGGTTAGGTGACAAGGTCAAGCGCACGCTTTTTCCGATGTCGGTTTTGATGTCGCAAGTGTAGCCCATATGGTACTTCACGTCGCCATCAAAAAGGTTGTCGTCTTCAAAATCTTTGTGTTCAAACTCTGAGAAAATCTCTTTGTAGGTTTTGTAAAAGATATTGGCCAGTACGTTCAGTCGTCCGCGGTGTGCCATTCCTACTACAAATTCATCGATACCGAGTTCTGCACCTTTTTCAATTACTGAATCGAGGGCAGGAATCAAAACCTCAGCTCCTTGCAAAGAAAAGCGTTTTTGTCCTACGTATTTTTTGTCCAAAAACGATTCGAAAACCACTGCCTGATTCAATTTTTTTAGAATCTGACGTTTTTGGTCAACGGTGAATTTGGTTTTATTTTTATTGTTTTCAACTTTGTCTTTCAACCAGTTGAATATTTCTGGATTACGAATGTAGGCGTATTCAACCCCTATTGATTCGCAGTAAGTTTCTTCTAAAAAAGCAACGATGTCTTTCAATTTAGCAACGCCCAATCCGATGTGTTTTCCTGAGTGAAATAGGGTTTCCAAATCTTTTTCCGTCAAGCCGAAATTCTCAATGGCAAGCGTTGGTGAATATTCGCGACGGGCACGTACGGGGTTGGTTTTGGTGAAAAGATGTCCGCTCTTGCGGTAGGCTTCAATTAGCTCAGTTACCTTAAATTCTTTGGCTACATTTTCTGGAACAGCATCTCCTGTAGTGAAGTTTGCTCCGTAAAAGTCAAATCCGGCAAAAAACTGTTTCCAGCTTAAGTCAACCGAGTCAGGAGATTGCAGGTATTGTTGGTAAAGGTTTTCAACCGCGTTTACATCCGCGTTTCCTACGTATGAAAAGTCACTCATAAATTCGTTTTGTAATTGATGGCCAATTTAAGGTTTATTTTTTATAAAACTCACGGATGACCACTTTCTTCAGCTCTCTTTGTAAAATTAAATCGGTGAGTTTTGCGATGGGTTGGTCTTCGAGATGCAGGGTGCGTAAGGCTTTTTCTTCGTCGAGGTCAATTTGGTAGAGGATGCTCCACAGGCTCGAGAGGTTGGCATTCCAGAGGTGATCTATGTGTTTGTAAACCTCTTGAAACAGTTCGTCGTAGGCGCTTTCGGGGTTTCCTGAAAAGGCAACATAGAGGTTGAACATTTGAAAATCCTTTTGCACCTGTGCCGCTGTTTTCTCAATGATGTCAAGGCGTTTTCGGTAGGGGCTGAGGTCCTTCAGATCGAGTTGCAGCATTACTGTATTCTTTTAGAAAGCAAGTCGGCAAAGTTTTTTAGGTCGCTTTTTTTATGCGCAGGCACTTGTATTTCATCTAGCAAGAGGTAGGCAGCACTGTAGTATTCTTGCATTTTAGCAAGGGAAAGCTGGTCGATTCCATTTCGGCTGTAAATAGCAGTGACTGCCTGCACTTTCTCTGCATTGTCGGGATTTTCGGCAGCAATCCATTGTAGTAATTCTACTTTGTCTTTGGCGCTCGCCTTGTCAAGGGCGGATAGCAAAAGGAAAGTTTTTTTGTTGCTAATAATGTCTCCGCCAATTTGTTTGCCAAATTTTAGCGGATCACCATATACGTCTAGGTAATCGTCCATGAGTTGAAAACCCATACCTAGATTTTCTCCGAAGCGGTAAATTTTCTCTCCATTTTCAGTCGATGCATTTCCTAAAATAGCACCAATTTTCAAGCTTCCGGCGAGCAGCACAGATGTTTTTAAACGAATCATTTCGAGGTAGTCGGCAATGCTTACATCGTTTTGTTGCTCGTAGTTCATGTCGAATTGTTGTCCTTCGCAAACCTCAATCGCTGTGGAGTTAAAAACGTCGTAAATTTCGCGAATTCGGGTAGATTGAATCTTGTTGATTTGTGCGAAAGCAACAACAAGCATTGTGTCTCCCGAAAGAATAGCGGTATTTGGATTCCACTTTTCATGCACCGTTTGATGTCCGCGGCGCAGTGGAGCATTGTCCATGATGTCGTCGTGAATCAATGTGAAATTGTGAAACAATTCAACAGCCAATGCAGCATATGCACAGTCTTCAATGTTTTCTTCGAAGAGTGCGTTGGCAATGAAAATTAGTTGGGGACGCAAACGTTTGCCGCCAATTGACAGGATGTAGCGAAGTGGCTCGTACAACTGCGCTGGCGCTTTGTCAATAGACAATTCAGCAATTTTTTGCTCAATTAATTTCTCGTAAGTCAAGGCGGAAACTTGCATTATTAATGTGTTAAGGGCGCAAAGTGATTGCTTTCTAGTAATTTACGGATGCCTTCTCTCAATGGCAGCATGTCTCGGTTGAGTAGTGCTTTCATTTTGGAGTTGTCAGGACACCTGCGCGTCATGTCGCCTTCCTTTAGTTTGTCAATGTGTACTATTTTTGAAGAAGAACCAGTGAGTTCAATAACGAGCTTGGCCAATTCGAGCATGGTGATTTCAGTTTCGCCGCCGATGTTGATCACGTCATTGATCACTTTGTTTTCGTAGAAAGCTTTTACGCAAGCGCCAACATTGTCATCAACGAAACAAAAAGTTCGCGTTTGACTGCCATCACCATAAATGCTGATGTCTTTGTTGTGCAGCGCTGCATGGATGAATTTTGACATGACGAAGTCTTTACTTTGTCGCACACCATAGGTATTGAAAAAACGGAAAATGGTGTATTCCAACCCGAATTCATATTGGTATGAGCGCAAGAAAGCCTCTCCCACATTTTTAACAACTGCATATGGCACGCGGGAGTTGAGAGGGGTTGTCAATTCGTGCTGCGGCAATTCAACGGGTTCTCCGTATACTTCTGATGAAGAAGAGAAGAACACGCGTTTAACACCTGTGCTTTTGGCAATGTTCAATATGTGTTTAATTCCTTCAATGTCGCGCAATACTTTCACTGGATGCGCTTGTGTTCTAATAACACCCACCAAAGCAGCGTAGTGAAAAACGTAGTCGAATTTGTGTCCGAACATGATTTCAGAAATGTCTCTGTACTCATTCACGTCGGCCTTGATAAAAAGCCAATTTTCTTTCGATTTTTTAGGTAGATTTTCTTTTTTACCGGTAGACAAGTTGTCAACGATCACCACAAAATTGCTGGGATCCTCCATTAGTTTTTCCGCCAAATGGCTTCCTACAAAACCTGCGCCGCCAGTGATAAGTATTTTTTTCATAGACCTGTTAATTTTCTTGAGATAAAAGATTTTTCAAATAGATGCCATAGCCGCTTTTGAGAAGTGGTGTGGCTATTTCGAGCAATTGTTGCGCCGTTATAAATCCTTGTTGGTAAGCGATTTCCTCAATACAGCCAATTTTTAAACCCTGTCTTTCTTCGATTACCTGAACATATTGTCCAGCTTGCATCAATGATGCAAAGGTGCCTGTGTCGAGCCACGCAGTTCCTCTGTCGAGTATTTCTACTTTCAGTTTTCGGCGTTCAAGGTATATTTTATTGACGTCGGTGATTTCGTATTCCCCCCGTGCACTTGGTTTTAACTGTTTCGCTATTTCCACTACATCGTTGTCATAAAAATACAAGCCAGGTACAGCGTAGTTGGATTTTGGCTTCAATGGTTTTTCTTCCAATGAAACAGCGAGTTTGTTTTCGTTGAATTCCACTACGCCGTATCGCTCTGGATCAGAAACGTGGTAAGCGAAAATGGTGCCGCCGTTGTTGTTTTCCGACGATTTTAGCAATTTGTCCATTTCGGTACCGTGAAAAATATTGTCGCCTAGCACCAAGGCTACGGTATCTTTGCCTATAAATTCTTCACCGAGCACGAAGGCTTGCGCCAGTCCGTTTGGAACCTCCTGAACCACGTAAGAGAATTTACATCCCACGCGTGAGCCATCGCCCAATAAGTTTTTAAATGCAGGTTGATCTTGCGGTGTTGAAATGATGAGTATTTCCTTAATTCCGGCTTTCATCAAGGTTGCCAGAGGATAATAAATCATGGGTTTGTCATAGATGGGCATCAGTTGCTTGCTCACCACTTGTGTTAGCGGATAGAGTCTGGTTCCTGAGCCTCCTGCGAGTATGATTCCTTTCATTGTGCTGCTGTTTTTGTTGCTTTTATTTTTTTTCTTTCGGCTATGGAAATATTGCTTTTTTCCAAAGTTAACAATGTTGCAGGTAAAATAATGATGTTGCACAACATTCCTGTCAGTAGCGTGAGCGATATCAGAAATCCTAAGGCCACCGTACCGCCGAAGCTGGATGAAGTGAAAATAAAGAAGCCGAAGAACAATACCAATGAGGTGTAAAATATGCTGATACCTGTAGCATTAAGTGTTTTAGCTACCGATACATTGATGTTTCCGTTGTGGATTTTAAGTTCGTGTTTGTAGCGGTCGAGAAAGTGAATGGTGTTGTCCACCGTGATACCAAAGGCGATGCTGAAGGTTAGCAAAGTTGAAATTTTAAGTGGAATGTCAAAATAACCCATTACGCCAGCAGTAAGTAGCAAAGGAATGATGTTCGGTATCAGGGCGATGAGTACCATTTTAGCCGATTTAAACGAATAGGCGATGAAGGCAGCAATGACTACAATGGCGAACACGATGGATGAAAATAGGTTGTCGATCAGCAATTCTGTAGCGCGGGCATACATAATGCTCGGCCCAGTGACATCGACAGAATTTTTGTTGAATTCAAATATTTTGGCAATTTTCGGCAGCAAATCTTTTTTGATTGCAGTCACGCGTGCCGAGGTTACGTCTTGCATCGCCACGCTAATACGCAGTATCTGACGGTCTTTGTCGACAAAGCGTTTGAGCATATTTTGTTTACTGCCGTTGGAGTTGGCTGCCATCGTTAAAATAAAACCTTTGTCGTAGTTGTCGGGTAAGCTGTACTCTGCTGGATTGCCGTTGTAGTAGGCTTGACGGGCATATTTTATAGCGTCAACAATAGATACTGGTTTTGAAAACTCGGGGTATTGTTGCAGCAGAACATACAGTTCTTCCACTTTCAGCAAAGTCTTTTCTTGCAAGGCCCTGCCTTTTTTTTGTGTATTGATAATGATTTCAAATGGAACGATGCCTGAGAAATTTTTTTCAAAATAGTGCAAATCTACTTTAACCGGATTGTCATCGGGTATTTCATCCACAATGCGACCTTTTGTTTCAATCAGTGAAATGCCGTACAATGAAACAACTGTCAGTATTGTTGTAATGGTGTATAAAAGCCATCTTTTGCGCGCCACAATAAAATTCACTTTGTTGATGATGGCCTTGAGCCATTTTTTTTCGTGGTGGCGAAAATCTGTGGCTTTGGGTTCAGCCATAAAACTGTAGGCGATGGGTACAATCACAATACACAAAACATACAATACCATAATGTTTAGTGCCGCAACGATACCGAATTCAACTAAAATATCGCATTTTGTGAGGGCGAAGGTGGCGAAACCAACGGCTGTAGTGAAGTTGATCATGAAGATCGCGGTGCCAATATTTTCAATCACACTGTAAATTCCCACCATTTTATTGCCGTGCGACTTGTATTCTTCAAAGTATTTTTCAAGCATGAAAATGCAGTTGGGAATGCCCAATACAACGATGAGTGCCGGAATTAATGACGTAAGTAGGGTGATTTTGTAACCCATTAAGTGAATGGTGCCTAACGACCACACTACCGCGATGCCTACAATGAGCATAGAGAGCAGCACCGCTTTCAGTGAGCGGATGAAGAAAAACAGAATGCTCGCCGTTATCAAAGCAGAAAGGAGTAAAAATATTTTGGTTTCTTTTTCAACTTGAGCGCCTATCATGCCCCGCACATAGGGCAATCCCGAGTATCTGAATTTAATGTTATTGGCTTTTGCGAAGGTCTCCATTTCGTCGACCACATGAAGAATGAACTTGTTGCGTCGCGGAGTGTCAAGCGAGTCAGGGTTCAAGGCAATGGCAGTGATGGCGATACTTGAGCCGCTTTTCCAAAGCAAGCCATCGTAAAATTTTTCACCGTAAAGTAGTTTTTTGACGCTGTCGACTTCGGCTTGACTTTGTGGCATCTTAGCAAGTGCTTTCTTGAAAGCGAACTTTGTGTTGCTGCTGTCTCGGCGCAAAACATAAAAGTTGGTTGAAGAGAACACACTGTCCACCGCAGCCACTGTGTTGAGTTTTTGAGTGAATTTATAAAGTGCTTGAAATTTGTCGAGTCGGTATATGTTGGCATCGTCCGTAGCAACGATAATCACGTTGTCATTGGCGCCGTATGTTTTTTTGAATTTTTTAAATACAATGGCCGTCGAGTCGTCGGTAGGCAAAAGGTTGTTGAAGCTGTAAGATATTTCGCACTTCCGACCTTCGTAGCCCATGTATACTGTTAGCACGCCTATGATGATCAATAGAGTCAATCTGTTTCGTAAAATGGTGCGCGCAATGAAATTCCACATAAGCCCAAAAATAGGAAGTATATATGGAGTTGCAAAGATACAGGTGGAGCAAATCCTTATTTTGTTCGTACTTTAGCACTCAATTCATCAAAATGCCTAAAATCTATTGGAACGATAGTCGAAATTTGCTCAAGAAATTGACGCTGCGTCGTGCGTGGAATTATTACGTTTTGGTGCTCAGTTATTTTTGGTCGAAGTGGACGGGAAAGCTTGTGGTGTGGGGAAAACCCTTTAGTATTTCGGTAGAGCCAACCACGAGTTGTAACTTGCGTTGTCCCGAATGTCCGAGCGGTTTGCGTGCCTTCACGCGCGAGACAGGAATGCTTGAAAAAGAATTTTTCACCAAAACGATTGATGCGCTGTCGAAAGATTTATTGTACCTCGTTTTTTATTTTCAAGGAGAGCCTTACCTTAATCCTAAGTTTTTGGACATGGTGGCTTATGCGTCTAAAAAGGGGATTTACACCGCAACATCCACCAATGCGCATTATTTGACCGATGCTGTATGCGAAAAAACCATTCTTTCGGGCTTAGACCGAATGATTATTTCCATTGATGGCACTACACAGGAGACGTACGAGTCATACAGAATAGGCGGAAAACTCGACAAGGTCATTGAGGGCGCAAAGCGCATGGCTGAATGGAAGAAAAAGCTGAAGAGCAGCACGCCGCATTTGATTTTTCAATTTTTGGTCGTGCGCCACAACGAACATCAAATTGATGAGGTATACAAACTGGCCGAAGACATTGGTATTGATGAGGTGCGTTTGAAAACGGCGCAAGTATATGAATACGAAAATGGCAATGATTTGATTCCGCACCAAGAGAAGTATTCACGTTACAAAAAGAATTCCGACGGCACTTTTTCCATCAAAAACAAAATGGTCAACAGCTGCTGGCGCATGTGGATGGGTTGTGTGATCACGTGGGATGGACTGGTGGTTCCTTGTTGTTTCGACAAAGATGCCACGCACAAATTGGGCAGTTTGCAACAGCAAAGTTTTCACGATTTGTGGCGGGGAGCGCCATATACACAGTTCAGAAAGAGTTTGTTGAAATCAAGATCTGAAATCGATATCTGTAAAAACTGCACCGAGGGCACAAAAGTTTGGGCCTAAGGTCTGCACGGCTCACAATACAGCACTTTAAAGTATTTTAAATTCAATGGAAATAAGTTTTCAGCGCATCAATTTGCTCGTGCACTAGGTGTAGGTGCATGTGCACTTGTTTAAAATGGTGCTTTGTGACACTTGTGCTACTTTGCTTAGCCCCTCATTTTATCGAGTAAATCGCTGATCTGCTTAGCTTCTTCGCTAGTGATGTTGCCTTTTATAAACTCCATTTCGTCGCTTTTTGTATCGATTTTACTCAATAGATCGAGTCCCTTTTTGGTAATGGAGATATCAACATGTCGACGGTCTGTTTTGTTTTCAATGCGCTCCACCAGTTCTTTTTGTTTGAGTTTCTCCACAATGCGCGAGCAGTTTGACGACTTGTCAATCATGCGGCTGCTGATCAGTTGATTGTTGGCGCAGTTGGGATGTTGGCCGCGCAAAATACGCAGCACATTGAATTGTTCGGGTGAAATGCCGTACTGTTTTAAAAACTGTGAATTAGTGCGGTACAACCAACTGCTCGTGAAGCTGATATTGATGGCCAAACGTAGAAATTCGCTTTTGAATTTCTTGCTTTGTTTTATTTCGTCTTCAATTTTCATAAGTGCCCTTCAAGCAAAACTAAATTTTTTAAGCCTATTTTACAATTTAACTCTTCAGCTTAATGCAATACTTGAATATCACTGCGAGGGAATACCCATTAATTGGTCTTTCGTTTTGCGCTGTCGATTCAGTGCTAAATACTTCGTACAGAAAGGACTGACAGTGCTTGCCACTGTTGGTAAGTTCTTTTTTTTTGATGCCGTTTAAATTACTAACTTCGTCGCTCTTTTTTAACAGCTAAAAAATTACAAGACGATGAATATTACACAGCAAAACGTAGACAATTTAAATGCGGTTGTAAACATTGAAGTGCAACTGGCAGATTATCAGGATCAAGTGGAAGGTGCTTTGCGAAAACACCAAAGAACAGCGAAAATGCAAGGTTTCCGTCCGGGCAAAGTGCCAATGGGTATGGTGAAGAAAATGTATGAAGCTTCTGCCAAAGTTGAAATAGTTACGCGTTTGGTGAGCAAATCTTTGGAGCAATACATTGTTGACAATAAATTAGAGTTAATGGGGCAGCCTTTGCCCAAGCAAAATACAGCCAACAATTACGATTGGCAGCACCAAAACGAATTCAAGTTCACCTATGAACTGGCGATTTCGCCACAATTTGAAATTGCTTTGAATGACAAAATTGCTTTTACCCAATACAAAGTGCTTGTTGACGATGGCATGGCCGATAAATTCATTAAAGACATCAGCAAAAGATATGGTAAAATGACGGCTCCTGAAGCTGCTGCTGCCGATGATATGTTGTATGTTGACCTGTCTGAACTCGATGCCGACGGCACTGAGAAAGAAGGCGGTGTGCACAAAATGACGGTTTTGGCCCTTGATGAAATCAATAAAAAAGCGGCCGATTTGTTTATTGGTAAAAAGAAAGACGATGAATTGACTTTCGATCCGGCAGTGGTATACGACGATAAAGCGAAATTGGCCGGCATGCTGGGCATTGAGCCCAATGCCGTGGCTGCTCTTTCTAAGTCCTTCAAAGTGAAAATTATGAATGTTAGCAAGCTAGAGCCTGCTGAGTTAACGCAAGAACTTTTTGACAAAATATATGGCGTTGGTGTGGTAACCAGCGTTGAAGAATTTCGCGCCAAAGTAAAGGAAGAAACTTCTCAAATGTTGAGCGAACAAGAATTGGGCAAGTTGAAAAACGATGTTGTTGAGTATTTGTTAGACAATGTGAAGATCACAATGCCCGACGAATTTTTGAAAAGATGGTTGGTTTCCGCATCGCAAAAACCAACAACAATGGATCAAATTGAAGGCGAATACGACCATTATCAAAAAGGAATGAAATGGCAATTGATTGAGAATAAACTCATCAAAGACAACGACATTCGCGTGGAGTGGGCTGAATTGCAAGCAAAAACAAAAGAATTGGTGCGCGCCAATTTCAAACAGTACGGTCAGCAAGTAGAAGAGGAGCAATTGGCTTCTATCGTTACGGGTGTGTTGCAAAAAGAAGAAGAACGCAAAAATATTTACGACGCGCTGTACTCTGAAAAAATTGTAAATCTGGTAAAATCAAAATGCAAAGTGGAAGAAAAATCTATTTCTTATGATGATTTTCTTAAATTAGTTTCTGCACAAAATAATTAAAAATATATCTTATGATGATGGACGGTAAAGAATTTAGAAAATATGCTACCAAACACGTTGGTATCAGCAGTATGCATTTGGACAAATACATTGAGTCTTCTATGACTCCTTATATTATAGAAGAACGTTCGTTGAACGTAGCACAAATGGACGTTTTCTCTCGATTGATGATGGACAGAATAATCTTTCTCGGAACAGGAATTGACGACCATGTAGCCAACATCATTCAAGCGCAATTGCTATTTTTGGAGTCGGCCGATGCCGTGAAAGACATTCAAATTTATTTGAACTCTCCAGGTGGTTCTGTTTATGCTGGTTTAGGTATTTACGACACCATGCAATACATCAATCCTGATGTAGCTACCATTTGTACAGGTATGGCCGCTTCTATGGGCGCTGTATTGTTGTGTGCTGGTGCCAAAGGAAAACGTACTGCTTTGAAACATTCTCGCGTAATGATTCACCAACCAATGGGTGGTGCGCAAGGTCAAGCGACTGACATTGAAATCACAGCGAAAGAAATTCAAAAATTGAAAAAAGAGTTGTACGATATCATTGCTTACCATTCTGGTCAAAGCTACGATAAAGTTTGGGCCGATAGCGACAGAGACTACTGGATGATTTCGCAAGAAGCAAAAGAATATGGCATGATTGACGAAGTTTTGTTCAAAAATGCAAACAGCACTAAAAAATAATTTGAATCGATAGCACTATGGCTAAGTCAGTGAAGGAAGAAATACGTTGTTCATTTTGCGGTAGAAGCAAAGTCGACACCAATGTACTAATAGCGGGTATCAGCGGCCATATTTGCGACAAATGTATTGAGCAGGCGCACCAAATCTCAAAAGATGAACTGTCTTCAAAGAGCGGTCACTCTATCAATACAAGTTTGAACCTATTGAAACCGATGGACATTAAAAAACATCTGGATCAATATGTGATCGGTCAAGATCAAGCTAAAAAAGTTTTATCGGTAGCGGTTTACAATCACTTTAAAAGATTGGGTCAAAGCACGGTCAGCGATGACAATGTAGAGATTGAGAAATCAAACATCATTTTGGTGGGTGAAACCGGTACCGGTAAAACGCTTTTGGCCAAAACCATTGCGCAATTGCTCAATGTTCCTTTTTGCATTGCCGATGCTACGGTATTAACAGAAGCAGGCTATGTGGGTGAGGATGTTGAAAGTATTTTGTCGCGCTTGTTACAAGCTGCCGACTTTGATGTTGCTGCAGCAGAAAGAGGAATTGTTTTCATTGACGAGATTGATAAAATCGCGCGCAAAGGAGACAACGCTTCTATCACCCGAGATGTGTCGGGGGAAGGCGTGCAACAAGCTTTGTTGAAACTTTTAGAAGGTTCAGTAGTGGGTGTTCCACCGCAAGGCGGACGAAAACATCCCGAGCAAAAATTGGTGCAGGTGAACACCAAAAATATTTTGTTCATCTGCGGTGGTGCCTTTGATGGTCTCGACCGCATCATTGAAAAAAGAATGAAGTCGCAAACCTTGGGCTTCAGCGCCAGCAAGCAAATGCGTCAATTCGATCGCAAAAATTTATTGCAGCACGTTACACCGCAAGACATAAAGTCTTTCGGATTGATTCCTGAATTGATAGGTCGTTTGCCAATATTATCCTTTCTGCTTCCTTTAGACAGAGAGGCTTTGCGCCGAATTTTGACCGAGCCTAAAAATGCCATCATCAAACAATATGTCAAGTTGTTTGAAATCGATAAAATCAAGCTTACTCTTGAAAAAGAAGCCTTGGATTACATTGTTGAAAAAGCCATGATTCACAAGTTGGGTGCGCGTGGTTTGCGCTCTATATGTGAAGCCATCATGATTGATGCGATGTTTGACATGCCTTCCGCAAAAGACGTTAAAGAGTTTAAAGTGACTTTGGAGTATGCACAGGAAAAGGTCGACAACTCTGAGATTGAGGGATTAAAAGTAGCCTAGTTTTTCAGGTAATCCTCTTTTATTTGTGTTTTTTTAAAGCCTTGGCTTTGCCTTACCCCATCTCCATCAATACCAAGGCGGCAATCACCGCAATCAAAATAAGGTAGAGCACAATTCTGTTGTTTTTGTGGGCATGGCGTTGAAAACGGTGCCAGGGTTTTCTATAAGCCCAATGGCTGTAGTGTGCGTAGGTTTTATCGAAATCCATGTGTTTTTCAATGTCCTTATCTGAAAGAGAAAGAGGCTTGGTTTTGATATCGTATTTACTTTTTTTCACCGGTCAGCAATTGCATTTTTTTTAATAAAGTAATTTTCAGTTTTTTCAATATGCGGTGTACTTTCACTTTGGCGTTGCTTTCGCTAATGCCCAGTATTTCGCCCAATTCTTTAAACGATCTTTTTTCAAAATAGCGCATTTCAATCAATTGCACCACTTCTTCATTTTGATCACTCATCGTGAGCTTTAATGCTTCCAATTTCACTTCGCTGAACTCATCGTCTATTTCTTCAATAAATAATTTCACAGTGTGTTCGTCTATACTTACGCTTCTTGCTTTCTTGGAGTTTCGATAATGCAAATTGATTTCGTTCAGCGCAATGCGGTAAAGCCAAGCAATAAAAGGAACGCCTCGGTATTCATAGCGGTTGATGTTCAGCATCGCCTTCACAAAGGCTTGCTGGGTGAGGTCGGCACTCAAGTCTTCGTCATTGCCCGAACGTGCATATACAAAGCGAAAAACCGCTTTGTAGTGGCGCTGGTACAAGTCCCTAAAGAACTGTATGTTCTTTTGGGCAGCTTGAATGAGTTTCACTTCATCCGCGTTATGACTTGCTTTTTGTTCGTTCACTCTTCCCGGAGTTTAAGTAGATAATACAAAGCTTGCGCAAAGTTACACTTAGTAGCAAAGTATTTTTTAAACGTCAACTAAAATTCAATTATTGTTTGCTTTTCCACTTTTGCCTTTTATGACCTACCTTCGCTTTATGAAAATTATTTTTGGGGTACTGCTCACTGTTTTGTTTTGTGCTTGCAACACCGATGTGTGCAATCAAAAAACAGCGTGGCCGGCACAAGTGGGAATGTATACCAAAACGCTATTGGCGAAAGACAGTTTGACAATGCTCGACAGCGTGTCGGCATGGGCCCTCGATAAAGCGCTGTTTTACAAAAACCTTAAATTGAACAAAATGGAATTGCCGCTGTCAATTCTTTGCGACAGTTCGGTGTTTGTGCTACAAATAAAGTCCATCAAGGATACGGTGAAAATAATGCACAGCAACACTACTTATTTTATGTCAAAACAATGTGGTTATGGTTCTGAACAGGTAATCGACACTGTGTTTTACACCACCCACAAATTAAAAAGCATTACCCTCAGCAACGCGCAAGCAGATAAAAATGACAAGCAAAATTTGGCCTTCCATTATTAGTGCGTTCTTCGCATTGTTTCTGTTTTCTGGCTTATTTGCGCAGGAAGACAGTGTTGTTGCGCGCAAACGCATTTTGCGCCTCAGTATTGATTTGGCAACGCCCACTTATTCGTATTTCTTTGACAAAGCCCGCCAACGTTCTGGCTTTGAAGCCTTGGCCGAATATTCATTGACCAATGATTTGTTTTTAGTGGCCGAAGCGGGTTTTCACCAACTGCATTATGTGCATGCGAATGATTCTGTGTCTGATGCCTACCAGTACGCTGCGCACGGCACCTTTGTGCGCTTGGGTGTAAACCGAAATTTAATGAAGTACTACAACGAAAAAGACCGCGACCTCTTTTATATTGGTGGCCGCTTGGCCGGCACAGTGTACGATGGCGCTTATTCAACCATTCAAATTGTTGATAGCTATTGGGGCAAACAAGCGAGTTTTGCTGTGCCTTTGCACTATTATTTTGCTACCTGGGGAGAGTTGGTGGCGGGCATGCGCATTGAAACACTGAAGAACTTGTTTTTGGGTTGGGACTTGCGCCTGGGCGTTAAACTTTACGACAGCAACAACACGGCTTACAAAACCCTGTTTATACCCGGTTATGGTGCAGGGAAAAGTCCAGTGAGCGTTTGGCTAAACTATTCCATTGGTTACGCTTTTTAACAGCTTTAATTGGCATTCATCGCTTTTGTGTGATTGAAAAAATAGTGTTCGTTGCTGCATCAGTCGTAACCAACAAGAAGTTGTCTGTGTCACGAGTCCATGATGCAAAAGAAAATCCAGCCTATAGCTGTCTCTGCAATGTCAATTCCTTTGCTCCGCTTAGCGTTTTTGCCCCTCGCTCCGCTTAGCGTTTTTTAGCTAAGTAGTCTTTGTGCCTTAGAGGCTTCGCCCCGATTTTGAAGCGCATTACGCCCAAGGCTTTGGCACTGTGCATAGCACTTAGCGAAAGGAACGCTAAGTGAGGCGGGACTAGAAGTTGGCTGCGGCAGCGAAAGCGGGCTGCCTAAATCATTGTGTGAAAATAGGGCAGTAAAAATGTTGTGTGCGATGGTCATTTTTTTGAAAAAAAAATGATTATCCGGAATTGTACCAGTAGATTTATGTTTAGGGCGATAGATCCTTCGGAGTACCTCAGGAGGACAAATGCGAACGATTTTCCACATAGGTTTTTTGAGAATGATTGTCTTCCTGAGGTACTCCGAAGGATCTATCGCCACTTCTGTGAAAGGACTGGTACAATTGCGGATATTCATAAAAAAAACTATATTCATGAAAAAGGGGGGTCATAAATGCATCAATTTATTTTTTTTTGAAACCATTGAATTTTTATTTCCTAACGCTGGTGACGCTGGCGATTTTCGGTCAAAGTGCATTTTCACAAACAGTATTGGCTACGGTAGAGGCCGAAAACGCTACTTTAAACGGAGTGACCACCACCACAGCCACCCCAGGCTATTCGGGCAGTGCGTATGTGTACATGGCTGGATCGGGTGACTTGACGTTCACCGTAAACGCAAGCAAAAGCGGCTTTTATCAATTGACCATTCGTGCCCTCACTTCAATGGGCGCTAAAAGTCAAGATTTGTACCTCAATACTGTGCTGCTTTCTACTTTGGCATTTCCGGGTAACAACTCTTTTTTTGATTTCAATGCCGGCAATTTAAGATTAAACGCAGGTGTAAATACCATTAAAATTGCTGCAAGTTGGGGCTATATGTATTTTGATAA
>CANFBW010000022.1 GCA_947444925.1 Flavobacteriales bacterium
CAAAATGCATATAATTCTGAAATAAAATATTTTGCTGCGATAAGCGAGGATGCTGAAGATTTGGGTACTGTTGGCTCTGGAGTACCTTATCATCCGAAAAATCGTCCTACAACAATTACTTGTATTTATTGGGAGGACAAAAATCTTCAAGATTTAGGGTATACTAAAAGTACAGGTAACTTTGAAGGTGGGCTGGAAAACGCCTATGAAAACGAGGAAGGTAGCGACAAACCAGGTAAAGGTGGGTATTGGGCGAATACAACTTCTACTTCTGGAACAGGAACTGGTACATCAAAGGTTGTTTTTTATGCGGGATCCAATACCCAATATTCACAACCAATTTATATTACACTAAACGGAACTGTAATATTATTCTCACCCGGAAACCGAAAAATGCTTTATGCAGACTGGGGAACAGCCTACCCCACTTGCAGCACTGCTGAAAACTGCAGTCAAGATGTATTATGCGACATTATAAAGGTAGATGTAACACAAGCCAATAATACATGGGTTGCCAATGAAACGAATAGCGCAAGAACCTGGTCGGGTTCATTCACTAAAGCAGAGGGATGCACCCTCATTGAAGTAAAATAATTATTGCCACTAATAGTGCCTTTTAAAGGCAGACGGCTGCGATAGCGAGGTGCGGCAATCCACAAACACATTTGCGCAAGCTCAAAATAGCGCTGGAGGGGGCTGCCATCTATTTTTATATTGACCGCTAATCTCCATATCTATTAAAGCAACTATCAGCCCTGATGGATATAATATTGGAATGAACTGCGGCGAATCAGCTGGTCAGACTGTTTTTCACTGTCATTTAATACATCGATAAAATAGAGACACAGAAAACCCAACAGGAAGCATAAGACATTGCATAAATGAAAAAGGATATTACTAATCATTGCAATTGCGGACAGCTAGCATCTATTTTAAATATTCGTGCACCTGAGTTACTCTGAATGATCCATTGATCTATTTTAAACCTACTGACGCAATTGCTAATAATCATTAATACTTAAAGCAATGCACTATTCCAAATCACAAAATCATTCATCTTACCATTGAAATCAAATCGTAACGATGATTAAAGGAAGTTAGGATATTGTGCCATATCTTAGTTTTACTTCTTTTGCTAGTCAATTAACAAAGTAACTTTGACGAATACACAACTGAAAAGAATATACTGTAACATTAAACATCAAGCAATGAGTGAAATAACAAATACAGAATTGGGAAGACAACTAATGAAGCCCTCTGGAGAAATCGGTCTACAAGTAGCTGAAAACATGAATGTAACGAATGCGAAATTATATGCGTTTGTGTTGAGTCATATGCAAATAAAAGACAACGACAAAATATTGGAAATAGGTTTTGGAAACGGCAAAACTATACCTCAATTTTTTGCAATCAATCCTACAATTAAATTTTATGGGGTCGATTTTTCTGAAATCATGTGTGCAAAAGCAATTTCCTTAAATAAAGAATTTGAAAAAAGCATACATATTTCGTGTCAAAACGCTATGAATATGAGCTTTGACAATGAATTTTTCGACCGAATAGTTACGCTAAACACTATATATTTTTGGGAAAACATAGAACGTCAATTAGCCGAAATGAAAAGAGTTTTACGAAAAAATGGACAATTGATAATCGGCTACCGACCAAAAACTTCTATGCAAAAATTGCCCTTTACCCAAGAAGTATTTACACATTACGATTCGGCAGAATTACAAGCTATAATAACGCAAAATGGATTTAGAATTGTAAACGAAGAGTGCAATGAAACTCTTGTAAAGTCAGTTGAAAAGGGAATGATTGAAATGTTTGATATTTGTCTTATCGCAGAAAAACTATAAATGCAAACGAACTATCTTACCATTGCTAGCTATTGCAGAGACAAAAACGATCCTACCAAAAATCACTAATTTAGCCCCTATGGAAATAGGAATAGACAGTTTTGCAGCAGCACCACTTAAGAGCACAGTGAGTGATTCACAAGCCCTCATTGAATTGTTGGAACGAATTGAATTGGCAGACAAAGTAGGCTTGGATGTGTTTGGTTTGGGTGAACACTACCGCAAAGAATTTTTGGATTCGGCATCCACCATGATACTCGCTGCCGCTGCGGCGCGCACCAATAAAATAATTCTAACGAGTGCTGTTACTGTGCTCAGCGCGGCAGACCCTGTGCGCGTTTTTCAAAATTTTGCTACCCTCGATTTAATTTCAAAAGGCAGGGCTGAAATTGTGGTTGGACGCGGTTCTTTCACCGAATCCTTTCCGCTATTTGGCTTGAATCTCCACGAATACGACGCACTTTTTAAGGAGAAACTCGACCTCTTGCTGCAAATTCGCGACCATGAATTCATCACCTGGAAAGGCAAATACCGCGCGGCCTTGAACAATCAACCCGTTTATCCGCGTCCGATGCAAAAGAAATTGCCCATTTGGCTAGGTGTTGGCGGCACGCCTGCCTCCTTCGCCCGCGCCGGTGAACTCGGCCTGCCACTGATGGTAGCGGTAATTGGGGGTGAAACCCACCGCTTCAGACCCTTGATCGATTTGTACAAACAAGCCGGCCAAAGAGCCGGTCATAAACCGTCGCAATTAATGGTGGGCCTCCACTCTCTGGGTTATGTTGCCAATACCAAAGAAGAAGCCGTTGCCGATTACTATCCAGGCTACGCCGAGATGTTTACGCGCATTGGAAAAGAAAGAGGATTTCCTCCAGTTTCAAAAGAGCGTTTTGATGCGCAAAACCACAGCCTAGGAGCCTTGCTTGTTGACAGCCCTGAAGCGGTAGCCGAAAAAATCATGCGCCACAGCAAAGCGCTGGGCGGCATTTCGCGATTTACCTTTCAAATGGATGCCGGATTGTCGCATCAAAAACTAATGCAATCTATTGAGTTGATTGGCACCAAAGTTATTCCCTTGGTGAAAAAAGCGGAAGCTTCACAATAACAATAGACCTGCGCTGGCGCTAATTTGTTAAAAGTGTTCTGACGTACAATCCCTCGTGCAAAACAAATCGTTTTGTATCTTTACCAAATGCCAGTAAAAGTAAACTTCCAAAATCTTGGACTCATTGATTACAAAGCGGCTTGGGACTTTCAAGAAAAGCTCTTCAATGAAGCAACAGCGCTGAAGTTGTACAACCGCACACATCCAGAAAATCAAAAAGAAATTAAAAATCATTTGCTTTTTTGCGAACATCCCCACGTCTATACTTTGGGCAAAAGTGGTGACAGCGCCCATTTGCTGGTTAATGAAACAGAATTGAAAGACAACCAAGCTACTTTTTACAAAATCAACCGCGGTGGCGACATTACCTACCACGGTCCGGGACAAATTGTAGCTTACCCTATTTTAGACCTCGATCAATTTTTTACCGACATTCACAAGTACCTGCGCTACCTCGAAGAAGCCGTTATACTCACCCTCAGCGAATACGGCATTGAAGCTGGAAGAGTAGAAGGACTCACTGGCGTTTGGATCGACTTTGCCAACCCCTTAAAAGCGCGAAAAATTTGCGCAATGGGCGTTCGCTGCAGCAGATGGATCACCATGCATGGTTTGGCGCTCAATGTAAATACCAACCTCGACTACTTCAACAACATTGTTCCCTGTGGAATTTCCGACAAAAAAGTTAGTTCAATGGCCTTGGAACTTGGCGAAAATATTGACATGGAGCAAGTGCAAGAAAAGCTTAAAAAACATCTTTGTACCTTGTTCCATATAGAATTAAGCAACTTATCGTTAACATCGTCGTAAAGAACTTAAAATATAAAATTATGCGTCGTTTCTTAAAAGTACTTGGCATCATTGCCGCCGTTTTTTTGGTGATACACCTTGTTTTAGTGGCTACCAGCAACACGCACTTGTACAAAGGTTTGGCAAACACTTACTTTACCGGTAAAACGGGACCAACGATTGACGAATACCAAATTTTTTACAACCGACACATCACGCCCAGCGATCCCAGCCCATGGGCACAAGCCGCAAAATACAACCAGCACAGTTTGGCGCCGCAATACTTGAACTATGCCGAGTCACTGCAGTCTTGCGCTTTTTTGGTCATTAAAGACGACTCCCTGCAATTTGAAAAATACTGGGAAAAATATACCAAAGACAGCATTTCAAACTCATTCTCTATGGGAAAAACAGTGGTGAGTATTTTATTAGGGATCGCCATTAAAGAAGGGAAAATTCAATCGGTTGACCAACCAGTGAGCGACTTCTTACCACAATACAAAGAGGGCTTTGCAGGAAAAATGACCATTAAAAACTTGGTCACGATGAGCAGCGGATTCAACTTTGACGAACCCTACAAAGATCCCTTTGGTTCACCTGCAAAGGCTTATTACGGCGACGATTTAGAAGGTCTTGTGAAAGATTATGCCGTGGCAAAAGAACCCGGAAAAGTGTTTGAATACCGCAGCGGAACCACCTTGATTTTGTCGGCACTGCTCAAAAAAGCCTTGGGCAAAAGCATTTCTGAATACGATGAAGAAAAATTATGGGGCGCCATACATGCCGAGCACGAAGCTCTGTGGAACTTAGACCATGAAAATGGCGACGAAAAATCATTTAGTTCGTACTATGCTACAGCCCGCGACTTTGCCAGAATTGGCAAATTGTACCTCGACAGCGGACGCGTTGACGGCAAACAAATTGTGCCCGAAGAATACGTTATGGCTTCGATTCAACCTGCAAAACTAATTGACGAACTCGACCAAAAACCACTCGAGCGCTATGGATACGCATGGTGGCTCGCCACCTACAAAGGACACAAAGTATTTAGTCCTATCGGCTTGAATGGTCAATACGTCATTTGTGTACCCGATTACAACTTAATCATTGTGCGCCTTGGCAGACAGCGCGAACAAGAGCCTGGCGACAAGCTGCCGCGCGACTTTTTTAAATACCTCGACGCTACATTCGACATGCTAAAACTAAAATAATTTGCACCATAAATCCGCTACTATGAACAAAGCACATCTTCCGATTCTCGCTCTAGCACTGACCTTTACTGTATTGTGGAGCTGTAAACCCGATGCCACTGAAAAGCCAAAAGCATTGACCAATAGCAAAGACGATGTCAAATGGGCGTTTTACCATTCAGGCGACCTTTTTGTAAAAATTATGGGCGATAAAAATGGCCAGGGGGCCGACAAAATCTTACGCGGTTTGAACATCGGCGATCACCCCGACTCCTTAGCCATCAAAGAAAGTGGTGCTTTACAAGTTGACGAAACGGTGATGAAAGGTTATTTTCAAGACCTCAATGACGCTGAGTTTGTTTCTTCGTACTACTACTTCGACGAAAACAATTTTATGAGTGGTGCCAACGTGAAAGTAAACTTGGTGTCCGACAGCACTGCCGAAGACCTGTACTACGAACTCAAACTGTATTTTGAACAAAAATACGGAAAGTCGTTTCACGGGCTAAACAAATACGAAACGTGGAACGCACTATCTGTAGACAGTTTTCCTTATGTGATCGGACTAAAATTCGAGAGAGGCGTTTTTCCTGAGAACGACAGCATTGAACCAGAGTTCAGCAAAGTGCTCATCAACCTTGAGGAAAGCGATTTTTAAAATATTTCAAAAAAAACGAAACCTATTTTTATTCACTCCCGTAATAGACCACAGTAGTAGTAAACAAAAAAAGGTTTTTCATAGTTTAGGTTTTTAGGTAATTAAGTGTTCCGCTCCCCAGCGGAACATTTTTTTTTGCGCACTGCACCGAGATTTTGTTTTAACTTTAAGCCTCATTCATTAGTGCATTGGAGCTTCTACTCAATATACAAAATCTGGAAATTAAATTTGGCTCGGGTTCCGATCAATTCACGGCCGTAAACAACATCAGTTTTTCGTTGCACAAAGGAGAAACCATTGGTGTGGTTGGCGAATCAGGATCAGGAAAATCGGTCACCTCACTATCCATCATGCAACTCATTCCTTCGCCTCCGGGTAAAATTACTGGTGGAGCAATACATTACTACGGACGAGGTGAAAAAACAAATCTTCTTTCGCTATCTGAAAAAGAAATGCGCAGCTACCGCGGCAAAGACATTGCCATGATTTTTCAAGAGCCAATGACATCGCTCAATCCCGTTTTTACGTGCGGAAATCAAGTCACAGAAGCCATTTTACTGCATCAAAAATCAAGTGTAAAAGAAGCCAAAGAAAAGGCCATTCAACTTTTTAATGAAGTACAATTGCCGCGACCCGAAGCTATCTTTGACGCCTATCCCCACCAACTTTCAGGCGGACAAAAACAACGCGTAATGATAGCGATGGCCTTGTCGTGCGAACCATCGGTGCTCATCGCTGACGAGCCTACCACTGCATTGGATGTAACGGTACAAAAAACCATTCTTGAACTGATCTCTTCTATTCAGAAGAAAAGAAACATGGGTGTCATTTTTATCACGCACGATTTAGGTGTTGTAGCTGAAATTGCCGACAGAGCCATTGTGATGCGCCAGGGGGAAATAGTGGAAGAAAACAGCGTAAAAAACATTTTTCAAAATCCGCAGCACCCCTACACAAAGGGACTCCTGGCCTGTAAACCACCCCTTGACAAGCGCTTTGAGAAGCTGCCAACCGTATCCGATTTTTTAGACAATAAAATATTTCATGCGATAGAAATCAGCGCTGAACAAAGAAAAATAAA
Organism: Flavobacteriales bacterium; assembly: GCA_947444925.1. Lineage (GTDB taxonomy): Bacteria > Bacteroidota > Bacteroidia > Flavobacteriales_C > JAHEZL01. Next base: position 6,683 of record CANFBW010000022.1, read on the forward strand.
GCACGCTGCGCTTTACAGCACTTCGCCTATAATGAAAGTGAATGGATTGAAAACTTACTTTCCATTGAAAAAAAATTGGTTGGGCAAAACCACAGAATGTGTAAAGGCCGTTGACGACGTTAGTTTTGACGTATACAAAGGAGAAACGCTTGGTCTCGTTGGTGAATCCGGGTGTGGCAAAACAACCATAGGGCGCACCATATTGCGCCTGGCAGATGCAACAGCAGGCGAAGTGATTTACAAAGGAAGCGATCTCCAAAAACTGAGCAACAGTGAAATGCTGCCTTTGCGCCGCAAAATGCAAATCATTTTTCAAGATCCCTATTCATCGCTAAACCCCAGAATTCCTATTGGCAAAGCGATTATGGAGCCCATGACTGTACACGGAATTCTGCAGAGCAAAAAAGAAAGAGAAGAATATGTGGTGAATCTGTTGGAAAAAGTAAGTCTGAAAGCCGATCACTTTTACCGCTATCCCCACGAATTTTCAGGAGGACAACGACAACGCATTTGCATCGCGCGTGCTTTGGCACTGCAACCCGAATTTTTAATTTGCGATGAATCAGTATCCTCTCTCGACGTTTCTGTGCAAGCACAAGTGCTCAACTTGCTCAACGACTTAAAAAGAGAATTCGCGCTCACCTATATCTTCATCTCCCACGATTTGTCAGTAGTTAAATTCATGTGCGACCGCATGATCGTGATGAATAAAAGCGGGAAAATCGAAAGAATGGATGAGGCAGATGCCATTTACCTCGATCCGCAAACCGAATATACTCGCTCCTTGATTGACGCTATTCCGAAAGGCTTGTCGTTTCGATAAACTTGAGTATATTTATTTCCTAAAAATTAAGTCATGATACTTCCAAGTTTGTACATCGTTGTTCCTGTAATATTAATTGTAGTAACCCTATTTCTGTCCTTTGTAACAGTGCAACAGGGAACCGTGGCAGTAGTCACTGTATTTGGAAAATACCGCCGTATTCTAACGCCAGGACTGAATTTCAAAATCCCTTTCATTGAAGTCATCTTCAAAAGAGTATCGGTTCAAAATCGTTCAGTGGAATTGGAATTTCAAGCCACTACCATCGACCAGGCCAATGTTTTTTTTAAAGCCATGTTGCTCTATGCTGTATTTAATCCAAATGAAGAAACAGTAAAAAACGTAGCATTTAAATTTGTTGACGATAGAAGTTTGATGCAAGCCTTGGTGCGGACCATTGAGGGCTCTATCCGCGGTTTTGTCGCAACCAAAAAACAAGCCGAAGTGCTTTCTTTACGCAATGAAATAGTGGGCGATGTGAAAGAGCAAATCGACCAAACATTAGAAGGTTGGGGCTATCACCTCATCGACCTACAATTGAATGACATCACCTTTGACGAAGCCATCATGAAATCAATGGCACAGGTAGTGGCATCAAACAACCTAAAGGCGGCCGCCGAAAATGAAGGCCAAGCTTTGCTCATCACCAAAACAAAGGCTGCGGAAGCCGAAGGAAATGCCATTAAAATTTCTGCGGAAGCCGAAAAACTTGCCGCTCAATTGCGTGGTCAGGGCGTTGCTTTATTCCGCCAAGAAGTGGCAAAGGGAATGAGCGAAGCCGCGCGTGAAATGCAACAAGCCAACTTAGATACTTCGGTGATTTTGTTTTCTATGTGGACAGAAGCCATCAAACAATTTTCAGAAAACGGCAAAGGCAACGTCATCTTTTTAGATGGTTCGGCTGACAATATGCAGCGCACCATGCAAGAAATGATGGCAATGAACAATCTCATGAAGACAAAAGAAATCGGCTAACGAAACAGGTGGGTCACCAAATCCTGTGCTTTTGTTAATCGCACAATCTTGATTTTTTTCCCTTTTAACGAATCTTCGTCGTTGTACTTGGAAAGATAAATGGTTTTAAATCCCATTTTCTCAGCCTCCTTGATGCGGGCCGCAACATTGCGCACCGAACGAATTTCACCCGACAATCCTATTTCTCCGGCAAAACAAACTGTTGACGGAATGGCAATATCAACACCCGACGAAAGTATGGCTGCTACAATTGACAAGTCTATGCCGGTGTCTTCGGGCTTGATGCCCCCCGTAATATTTAAAAAAACATCTTTCAATTGAATTTTGAATCCGCATCGCTTTTCCAACACCGCCAGCAACATGTTCAATCGTCGTGTATCAAAACCAGTGGCGGAACGCTGTGGCGTGCCATATGCGGCGGTGCTCACCAAAGCCTGGGTTTCAATAAGCAAGGGACGAATACCTTCCATTGAAGCTGAAATTGCAATGCCGCTGAGGTGCTCTTCATTTTGTGACAAAAGAATTGACGAAGGGTTATCTACCACCTTCAGTCCGTTTTCTTCCATTTGATAAATTCCCATTTCATTGCTTGGGCCAAATCGGTTTTTTGAACTACGGATAATTCTATAAATGTGGTTTCTATCGCCTTCAAAGGCAAGCACCACATCCACCATGTGCTCCAATACTTTTGGACCCGCAATTTGTCCGTCTTTCGTGATATGCCCAATTAAAAATGTTGGAATTGAATTTCGCTTGGCAATGAGTGTGATATCGTTGGCGCATTCTCTAATTTGAGAAATAGTGCCAGGAGCAGAATCCAATTTAGAACTTTGTAAGGTTTGTATAGAGTCAATAATCAACAGATCTGGAGCAATCTTTTGAATGTGCTCTACTATGGCTTCCACATTGGTTTCAGGAAGAATGTAAATGTTTTCGTTCGCCTTCTTGAGTCGATCGGCACGAGATTTAATTTGCTGAGGACTTTCCTCGCCCGACACATAAAGCACTTTTTTGCCCGGGAACTGCAAGGCAATTTGCAGCATCAAAGTAGACTTACCAATGCCTGGCTCTCCGGTAAACAAGATCACTGATCCGGGAACCAAGCCATCTCCCAAAACACGGTTCAACTCCGTATCCGTCAATATTACTCTTTCTTTGTCGAGGGGTGCAATTTCTTGCAAAAGCGTTGGTGCCAAGGCTTCAAATCCAGGAATAGATTTAGGCGCGTTATTTCCTGTGACTTCTTCGTGGTAAGTGTTCCATTCGCCACACTGTGTGCACTTTCCAAGCCATTTCGCCGATTGATTGCCGCATGATGAACAAACAAAAGCCGTTTTTAATTTTGCCATTATTTTTTTGCGAACTCGTAGTATTGCAAACCAAGGTCGGTGCGCACCAGAACCAATTCAGATCCCGTTAAACTTTTAATTTGAAAGTTGCCCAAATAGTATTCTCCGCCTTTTGAAACCATTCCAGGTCCATTCGTAGTGATAGTATTATTTTTAACAGTATACGTTCCCTTCTTCAATGGATAAGGCACAGTATCATTAGTATAGCGAACAACTTCTATTTCATTTTCGGTAAAAGTCCATACTTCTCTGAATCCAGGGCTAGGAATCAAAAACATTTCCCAGCTTCCCGTCAATTGCTTTGTAACGCCGTAGCCACAAGATGGCGAAGCAAACGCGATCACTACAAGCGCAAAAAAAGACAGAATAAAACTTCTCATAAAATATACATTTCCGTAAAAATAAAAATTATTTGCACAAATGACGTACTAAGTTTTCTTGATTTTGTTAATTATGTCCGTCGACGAGAAACCATCAATAAAACTCAAGGCCAATACTTTCCCTCCATTGGCGAGCACATGTTCGGCACCAACGATATTGTTAATAGCATAGTCGCCGCCTTTCACCAATATATTTGGACTGATAGTATGAATCAATATTTCAGGTGTTTCTTCATTAAACACCACCACCAAATCAACAAAAAATAAACAGGCGAGCATGGCGGCTCGACTTTCTTCGCTGTTGATTGGCCGAGAAGGTCCTTTAAGTATTTGTACTGAAGCATCTGAATTCACGCCAAGAACCAATTTTTGTCCCAACGAAGCTGCTTCACAGAGATAGTGAATGTGGCCTTTGTGCAGCAAGTCAAAACAACCATTGGTAAACACCACCTGTTGCCCTTGTGCCTGCCATGTTAAGATGGTTTTAGCCGCTTCGAGTCTAGAAACAATTTTACTTTCTACCTTTTGAAGCGCTGCACTCACAATAGTTTATTTTAATTGGTTGGTCGCCGTATTTGGAAAAATGATCGTGGGCTTAAATGTCTTTGCTTCCTCTTCATTCAGCAGAGCGTAGGCAATGATGATTACAACATCACCAATAACCACTTTACGCGCAGCAGGACCGTTGAGACAAATCTCACCGCTGTCTCTTTTTCCTTTGATCACATAGGTCTCAAGGCGTTCACCATTGTTGATGTTCACCACTTGCACTTTCTGACCTTCCAAGATGTTTGCTGCTTCCATCAACGTTTCGTCAATGGTGATACTGCCAATATAGTTAACATTCGCTTGCGTAACGGTAACCTGATGTATTTTCGATTTGAGGAACTCCACTAACATGAGACGAAATTAAGAATTAATACTCATATTGTCGATTAACCTAACTTTTCCCGCATAAGCAGCGACACAAACCACTGATCGCGAAGGGAATGAAAAATCAGTGAGGGGCAAAAGTGTTTGAGCATCCACAATCTCCAAATATTCCAAACGGAGGTCGTCATTGTTAAAGAATTTGAAGCGCAATTCTTCTTTAATTGCTGAAACACTGCGTTTTTCTTTTGCTAAACTTTTTGCGAGATGCAATGCCTTTGCGATTTTTGTCGCTTGCTCACGCTGTGCTGCCGACAAACGCGCATTGCGCGAACTCATAGCCAAGCCCGATTCTTCTCGAATAGTTGGACTAGCGACAATCCCTATTTCTGGAAAATTTTGAGCGACCAATTTTTGGACAATAAACAATTGCTGAAAATCTTTTTGACCAAAATACGCTTTGTTGGGACTAACAATTTGAAACAACAAGGAAACGATATTGACCATCCCTCGAAAATGTCCGGGACGAAATTCCCCTTCCAACACTTTGTCAACACCTTTTAAATCAAGAGAAACTTCTAGAATTTCGTTGACAAAATCATTCTCAGGAGCGAAAAGTACCAAACAGCCATTTTCTTTCAACAAAAGCACGTCATTCACCTCGTCCTTAGGATAAAGCAAAAAATCCTCGGGGTTGTTGAACTGCGTAGGATTGACAAAAATGCTGCAAACTGTAACGTCATTTTCCAGAGCCGATTGACGCAATAAAGACGCGTGGCCCTCATGCAAATAGCCCATTGTAGGAACAAAGCCTACGCTTTTGTGTGCTAGCTTATACTGCGCCACCAAGGCCTCCATTTCATTTCGTTTCCTAACAATCCGCATACTCAGTACAATTTGGGACGCCAAAGGTAAAATAAATCTATTGCGATTTCCCTTAGCGCTTGAATCTTAGCAAGATTTTTACTACTTTCGCATAGAATTTTACTCGTCAAAACATAAGAGCAGATCACTGCAGTTCATCTTCATCAAAGTCTCTTATTTTTCGGTTACCGCGAGTGCTATAAAGCAGAAGCAATGAAGAAAGCAAGAATTTTGTTTGTATCACAAGAAATGATTCCTTACCATGAAGAATCAGAAATTGCATCTGTAGCAAGATATTTGCCGCATGGCATTCAAGGCAAAGGCAAAGAAATTCGCGTATTTATGCCGCGTTTCGGCTGCATCAACGAGCGCAGAAACCAATTGCACGAAGTAATCCGTTTGTCGGGAATGAACCTCATCATTGACGATGCCGACCATCCATTACTCATCAAAGTAGCTTCAATACAGCCTGCGCGTATGCAGGTATACTTCATAGACAACGACGAATACTTCGAAAGAAAGTACGGTGTCAAAGACAAAAGCGGTAAATTTTACAGCGACAACGATGAGCGCGCCATCTTCTTTTGCCGTGGCGTTTTGGAAACGGTAAAAAAATTAGGCTGGTCACCAGACATCATCCATTGCCACGGCTGGATGACAGCTTTAGTGCCTTTATACATCAAAAAAGCATTCAACGAAGACCCTATTTTTGAAAACACCAAAGTGATTTATTCTGTATACAACGAAGGTTTCGATAAAACTCTTGACAAGCGTTTTGCTGAAAAAGCGGTCATCGACGGAGTGAATATCAAAAACCTTAAAGCTGCAGCGAAACCCGATTTCGAGAGCTTGAATAAATTAGGCGTGGAATGGTCTGATGCCGTAGTGAAAGGAAGTGAAGAGTTAGAATCAACAATGGAAAAATTCATCGATTCATTGAAAAAACCTGTGCTCCCATACTATAGCAAAGAAGAGTACGTTGAACAATACAATAAGTTTTACGATACAGTTTTGGAAGAAGAAACTGTAGCAACGAATTAGTAAATGATCCCGAGAAAGTCTACCCATTTTACAAAGCTGTACTTCGCGGCAGCTTTTTTTGCCATACTATTTTTAGCAGGCCAAGCATGCAAAAAAGAAAGTGCTGTCGGCTCTACTCTTTTGACCGACGACGATCTGTTGCATGCTACACTAATTGACACTTTTACTGTTGATGCCTATACTCTGCAAAAAGACATGATACTAACAGACGGTATCCCTAAAATGGCTTTAGGCACATTCAATGATCCTGATTTCGGCATCACACGAGCACAAATTTTTAGTCAGTTCTTATTACCAAAGACCAATTATTCCTTTGGCACCACTCCTATAATCGACTCTGTGGTATTGAGTTTACACGTTGACAATATTTATGGCAGTAAATCGCAGGCAAGTACTTTTAAAGTTTACAAGGTTGACGCACTTTTTAAGGCTGCTGACAACAGTTATAGTTCAAACGATACCATTGCCTATTCCACAGAACTGGGCAGCTCCTCAATTTCTGCCGACACGGGAAAGGTCAGTATTAAATTAGACAATGCTTTTGGTACGTCGCTCTTGGCTGCCGCAAGTGCCGATTTAGAAAGCAATACAAAATTTGTAAATTTCTTTAAAGGCATCAGTGTGAAAGCCTACACCGCAGCACTCAATAGTGGGGAAGGAGCTCTATATTTAATAAACATGACGAATGCCAGCACCAATTTAAGCCTTTACTATCACAATAGCGCAGGAAGCGCATCCTTGACACTTACTGTTCCAAAAACAGCCAAACGCTTTGCAAATTACAAACAGGATTACAGCAACACCACAGGTTTACAAGCACAACTCGCCGACAAATCTCTGGGTAAAACGCAATTGTATTTGCAGTCGCTCAAGGGAACCAAGGTATGCGTGAACATCCCACATATTGCTCAATGGGCAAAAGGAAAAAAAATAATGTTGAACCGTGCCGAACTGATTTTTCCTTTGCAAGGCGGATCCAATTCTCTATATGCATTGCCCGACGGAGCGTCGATCTACAAAGATTCCATGGGCATTACCACGGAACTGCCCGATCAATTCGACTTTGACCACAGTCATCAAGGAGTAAAAAGTCCTGCTTCAGGAATTGCCTATGGAACCGCGGCGATTTACTACGGTGGTGCTTATGAAACAAACATGAATTCTTACCCAAACGTAACAGGCTACCGTTTTTTGATAACACGCTACCTCCAAAAAAAGATTACAAACGAAGAAAACATCACCACCTTGCAGCTTAATGTGGCTTCTAACGCCTATTCGCTGGGAAGAGCAATATTGAATGGCGGAGACATCAATACGTCCAATAGAATTAAACTTTTGGTGTATTACACTTATAAATAAAACACGACACATAAAAAAAGCCCCCTTGTAAACAACAAGGGGGCTTTTTTATTTCAATGCGCATCACTATTTCGCCTTGGCGTACAACTCAGCTACTTTTTGCCAATTGATAACATTAAAGAAACCAGCGATATAATCGGGTCTTCTGTTTTGGTATTTCAAATAGTATGCATGTTCCCAAACATCCAAAGTCAAAATCGGCGTTCCTTTCACATCCACCACATCCATTAAAGGATTGTCTTGGTTTGGTGTTGAAGAAACAGCCAATTTGCCATCAGCCTTCACGATCAACCAAGCCCAACCAGAACCAAAACGGGTAGCACCAGCATTTGAGAACTCTGTTTTAAAGGCATCAAAAGAACCAAACGATGTATTTATGGCTTCCGCCAAGTCACCAGTTGGCACTCCGCCACCATTTGGTGACATTAGGTCCCAAAACAGACAATGGTTGTAAAAACCACCTCCATTGTTGCGCACCACAGGGGCAACAGTTGAGATACTTGTTAAAATTTCTTCAATCGTCTTTGACTCCAAAGCAGTACCTGCAATAGCGTTATTTAGATTGGTAGTATATGCGTTGTGGTGCTTACTATGGTGGATTTCCATTGTTTTAGCATCAACATGGGGCTCCAACGCATCGTAAGCGTAAGGTAATTCGGGTAGTTTAAAGGCCATAAGATTGTTTAATTTATCTACCAAATGTAATAAAAGAAGATTATTTCTAAAATATTTGAGGTTATTAAAAAATATTTAATAATTTTGCCGCGTAAGTAATTTAATCTTTAAAACATTGAACATGAAAAATGTATCTAAATTTTTGTTGGGAGCTGCAGTTGTAGTTCTTGCATCTTGTGGTGGCGAAGCTGCTACTACTGAAGGAACTGCTGTTGATTCAACTGCTGTTGTTGCTCCAGTTGAAGAAGTAGCTCCAGTTGCTGCTGACACTACTGTTGCTGCTGACACTACTGTTGTAGCTCACTAGTAACCCACTTCTCGCAAGAGAAAAAGTTAATCCCGGCCTTGGTCGGGATTTTCTTTTTTACACCCTTTCCATTCTTTGTCACAAGACCATGGAAAACAAAAAACCCCAATTGCGATCAAACGCAATTGGGGTTTTGCTTTGTTTTGGGAAGCAACTAGTTCAACACTGCTTCAACGCCTGGCAATACTTTTCCTTCCAAGTACTCCAACATTGCGCCACCACCAGTGGAGATGTAACTCACTTTGTCGGCCAGGTTGTATTTATTGATCGCCGCTACAGAATCACCGCCGCCAATCAAAGAAAAAGCGCCATTTGCCGTTGCCTTAACAATTGCATCGGCAACAGATACTGTTCCCTTTTCAAATTTCTCCATTTCAAAAACCCCTACTGGACCATTCCAAAGTATGGTTCCGGCGTTTTCAATAGCATCGGCGAATATTTTATTGGTTTCCGGACCAACGTCCAAACCTTGCCATCCTGCAGGAATATTATCGTTTGGTGCAATCTTAGTATTCGCATTATTTGAAAAATCATCAGCAATGACGCAATCTACAGGCAAAAACAATTTCACTCCCTTTTCTTTCGCTTTAGCAACTACATCAAGCGCCGTTTGCAAGTAATCTTCTTCTACTTTAGAATTACCAACATTGCCGCCTTGCGCTTTTGCGAAAGTGTAACCCATACCTCCTCCTATGATCAGCACGTCAACCTTGTCAAGCAATTGCATGATGATAGAAATTTTAGAAGACACTTTTGATCCGCCCATAATAGCTGTCAAAGGTGCTTTCCCTGTTTTCAAGGCTTTGTCAATGCTTTCCAATTCACCAGCCAACAACAATCCAAACATTTTATCCTTAGCAAAAAACTTCGCTATGATAGTGGTAGATGCGTGGGCACGGTGCGCAGTGCCAAAAGCATCATTAACATAACAATCACCTAAAACAGCTAATTTTTGAGCAAAGGCTTCATCACCAGCTTCCTCTTCCTTATAGAAACGCAAGTTTTCAAGCACGAGTACTTCACCCGCCTGCAAAGAAGCGGCTGCATTTTTTGCTTCATCGCCAATACAATCGGCAGCGAATTTCACTTTGCGACCCAAAGCCTTCTCTAAAGTTGGCAAAATATGTTTCATAGACAGTGAAGCATCGGGTCCCTTAGGGCGACCAAGGTGGGACATCAAAATTACTGAGCCTCCTTTTTTCAAGATCAATTCTATCGTAGGCATCGACAAACGGATGCGTGTATCGTCGGTTACATTGAAGTTTTCATCAAACGGAACATTAAAATCAACTCTAACTAGGGCTTTCTTATTCGAAAAGTCGTACTCTTTCACTGTTTTCATCGGCTTTGTTTTTTCTTGTTTTAGTATTTTCAAATGTAAATAAAGCGTTTTATTTTTTAATACTTTTGGCAGAGGAGTTATGCAATTTAAAAAAGTCATAGGAAACAGCGCACTCAAACAAAGGCTCATCGCCCAAGTTTCAGAAAACCGCATCAGTCACGCCCAGCTCTTTGAAGAGAGAGAGGGCAGTGGCGCCATCGCTTTGGCATTGGCCTATGCGCAATACGTGAATTGCTTGCAGCGAAGTGCGAGTGACAGCTGCGGCACTTGTTCGTCGTGTTTAAAGTTTGAAAAACTACAACACCCCGATTTGCACTTTATTTTTCCTACTGCCACCACCAAAGAAATTACCAAAAACCCAAGCAGCGCTCAATTCTTTCAACAATGGACAGAAGCGCTTAAAAGCAACCCCTACCTTAGCCTCAACGCTTGGGTGGAAGCACTAGGCACTGAAAACAAGCAAGTCATCATCAATACGCGCGACAGCCAAGACATCATTCAAAAATTAAGTCTGCGCTCATACGAAGCACTGCGCAAAATTATACTGATCTGGCTGCCCGAGAAAATGAATGGAGACAGCGCCAATAAATTGCTAAAAACATTAGAAGAGCCCGACGAAAACACTCTTCTGCTGCTCATCACGCAAGATATTGACGCCTTGTTGCCAACCATACTTTCCCGCGTACAACTCATTAAAGTACCCAAGCCCTCAGAAGCAGAAATAGCCGAAGGATTGACAGAGCGATACCATTTCAGCGCAACAGCCGCCGCTGCAGCTTCTTTACTTTGCGAGGGTGACGTCAACCGAGCATTGGAACTTGCCAATGGCAACGAAGACGAAGACTTTTACATCAGCAACTTTCAAAATTGGATGCGCTACTGTTACACTGCCAATGTAATGGATATTGCAGCGTGGGTAGATGCGGTGGCGACAATAGGCCGCGAACGCCAAAAAAACATTGCTGAATATGGACTGCGTTTCTTCAGGGAATGTTTGGTGCGCAACTACGGCAGTGGACTCAACATGCTGCACGAAAAAGAAGCACCATTTTTAGAAAAATTTTCACCCTTCATCCACGGCGGAAACATAGTACTGCTTACCGAGGCCTTTGAAGAGTTGCACCAGCAAATTAGCCGAAATGCCAATCCCAAAATAACATTTATGAATCTGTCGCTCAACGTCAGCAAAATGTTGAAGCTAAAAGCAGAATTTTAAGCTATTTCTCTGTTAATTTAAAGCCAGTGCCATGAATGTTGATGATTTCTACCTTCGGATCATCTTTCAAGTACTTGCGCAATTTGGCAATAAAAACATCCATGCTTCTACCCTTAAAATAATCGTTGTCGCCCCAAATCACCTTTAAAGCCATATCGCGCGAGAGCAATTGGTTTTTATTCAAGCACAGGAGTTTTAAAATCTCCGCTTCCTTTTTGGTCAGGCTTTGTTCTTGTCCATGCAGCTTCAACAGTTGATTTGGAAAATCAAACTCAAATTTACCAATCACAAAATTGTCCTTTTGCGTTTCGTGTAAATCAGCAGGTTTGGTTCTTTTCAATATGGCTTTGATGCGGTAGGTCAGCTCGCTTACGCTGAAAGGTTTAGTGATGTAATCATCGGCACCCGATTGAAAACCCTTGATTTTATCTTCGTCAAGCGAGCGCGCCGTTAAAAATATAATAGGCACATCGGCATTGGCTTCGCGAATTTCTTGCGCCAAAGTGAAGCCATCTTTCAAGGGCAACATCACATCGAGCAAGCATATATCATAGGTTTTGCTATGAAACTGACGAAAGCCTTCCTCTCCATCTTTGGCTAAGTTCACCAAATAGCCTTCTTCCTCTAAACTGTCTTTGATGACAAAACCGAGGTTTTCATCGTCTTCTACCAACAGTATATTGCCTTTCACGTCTTTCATTCGATGGGTAATTTAATAACGAAGGTGCTTCCCTCATTGTGCTTGCTGTCCACAGAAATACTCCCTTTGTGCGCTTCAACAATAAGTTTAACGTAATTGAGTCCAATACCAAATCCCTTTGTGGTGTGGATGTTCCCGGTAGGAATGCGGTAAAACTTGGTGAAAATATTTTTGAGTTCTTCTTTGCTCATGCCAATGCCATTGTCCTTTACTGAGATGTAAAGGTATTTGCCGTCGGACCTGGTTTCAATAAAAATCTCGGGGGAGTTCTTACAGTACTTAATCGCATTATCGATCAAATTCGAGAGCACATTCGTCATGTGCCCCACATCAAATTTTCGCTCCACAACAGTTGCTTTGAGGTCGAGCGAAATTTTGCCGTTTTGTTGCTTAATAGGCACTTCAAATCGATTCACGGCTTGCTCAATAATGCTGTGTATGTTGGCCGGCTCTTTCTTGAGTTCAAAATCTTTCTTTTCAAAAAAGGCCATTTGCAACACCCGTTCTACAAGTCCTTTCAAGCGTTGATTTTCATCGTAAATAATTTTGGCGTAGCGTGACAGTCGGTCGGGATTCTTAGCAATTTCAGGTGTCATCAGCACTTCACTCGACAAAGAAATGGTTGATATCGGTGTTTTTAGTTCGTGCGTCATGTTGTTGATAAAATCGGTTTTAATCTCGTCGAGCTTCTTTTGCCTTATAATTACATAAATGGCAAAAGAGAAAAAGAGCAACATCACAATGGGCACAATTGAGGCGATGAGCCAAATGTTGAGTTGATTGACGATCTCGGATCTATTGGGAAAGATAACGCCGAAATTGTGGCTGTCGATGTCCCATTTGATGGAATAGTCTTTCGACGGCACAACGCGAATGCTGTCGGTTTCCGTGGTGTAAACCACCGAATCGGTAAAGCAATCGTAAATCGCAATATAGTAAGGTTCGTTAATGCGGTAGCGCGAAAATTCTCTTTTCAAAAGTGCATTGAGCAACTTGGGCTGCACTACGTCATTGATCTTCACCACAAATTTATTGTAATCCACCTGTTCAATTGGATGAATGCGCGAAATAGAAAACTTATTGATCAACTCCAATCGATTGCCCACATTGGTCAGCGCAATATGCACCTTTTGATTGAACTGATTGTTCTCGAGGCGCTGCAGCTCCTTCGCCCAAAAATACTGCGTAACAAAAAGCACGAGCACAGAGAGTGCTCCGCTGACGATAAGTATTTGTATAAGGCGTTGTTTCATGCTCTATTTATGATGGCTACTGCCTGACTTAATTTGAATAAACTACCGTTACTTTATAATTAATGCCTTCCATAAACTTAATGTCCTGCGAACCCGATATTTCATAGCCCTTTTGCACGTGGTATATCAGTTTTTTATAGTACGTAAATAACTCGTGTTGCTTTTGGACGATGATTTCTATGTCTCTGATCTTTTGGTTGAGTGACCATATTTTTACATTCTGTATTTTTTCTTCTGCATTTAGTGCATGAAAAATATCACATACATAGCTATAGCAAGGAGGGACTGTATCGCGCAGGCAACGCACATCTGATGTCGTCGAGTGGCTATAATTCACCAACTGACTGCTGTCAACATCATTGGCCAAAAATACATTCAGCTCCTCCGACCAATCCAAACTATCAGAGACTACAGTGTCTATTTTGCCATTCATGATCGCCACTTTGATCACCGACGGCTTTTCTACATTCAATCGCTCTATCTCCCTTTTTATGAAATTTGAAACCAAAGGTTTCTTTGTTTTTTCTGACTTCAAACAAGCAGTAAAAAACATCAACAATACTAGTCCTACAAACACTTTCATCTCTACAAATCAAATTTAATTCCCTGCGCCAATGGCAGCGTAGCGCCATAGTTGATGGTATTGGTTTGCCGGCGCATATACACTTTCCATGCATCAGAGCCCGACTCGCGACCGCCACCGGTTTCTTTTTCTCCGCCGAAAGCGCCTCCTATCTCAGCACCGGAAGTGCCAATATTTACATTCGCTATACCACAATCCGAACCTTCTTGCGACAAAAACAACTCGGCCTCACGCAAATTTGTTGTCATAATAGACGACGACAAGCCTTGCGGAACGCCATTTTGAAGCGCTATGGCTTCCTCCAGCGTTTTGTATTTCATCAGGTACAAAATAGGCGCAAATGTTTCGTGCTGCACTATTTCCATTTCGTTTTTGGCCTCAAATATTGCGGGTTTCACGTAGCAGCCCGATGCGTAGCCCTTTCCCTTCATCACACCACCTGCTACCACGGTTTTTCCGCCCTGCTGCAAGGCCTGTTCAAGTGCCGACAAATACTGCGCTACTGCCGCCTCGTCAATGAGCGGCCCCACATGGTTGTTTCTGTCCAGTGGATCACCAATGCGCAATTGCGCGTAAGCCTTCGACAACTTCTTTTTCACGGCGTCATACAGTGATTCGTGAATGATCAGTCGACGGGTTGAAGTACAGCGTTGGCCACAAGTGCCTACTGCCCCAAACACAGCGCCAATCGTAACAATGTTCAAGTCGGCCGTCGGTGTAATAATGATCGCATTGTTGCCGCCCAATTCAAGCAATGAACGACCCAATCGAGCCCCAACGGCGGCTCCCACTTTTTTGCCCATGCGTGTTGAGCCCGTAGCCGAAACCAATGGTACACGCACATCGTGAGACAGCAATTCGCCAATGGTATGATCGCCGTTGACTATGCAGGAAACCCCTTCTGGCACGGCGTTTCTTTTGAAAACTTCATTCACTATATGCTGACAAGCAAGAGCACACAAGGGTGTTTTTTCAGAAGGTTTCCACACACAAACATCCCCGCAAATCCATGCTAGAAAAGCATTCCACGACCATACCGCCACCGGAAAATTAAAAGCAGATATCACACCCACCACTCCCAAAGGGTGGTATTGCTCATACATGCGGTGTTTGAAGCGCTCTGAATGCATGGTGAGTCCGTGCAATTGCCGCGACAAACCCACTGCAAAGTCAGCAATGTCAATCATCTCTTGCACTTCGCCCAAACCTTCTTCAAGTGATTTACCCATTTCATACGACACCAACTGACCCAATGCTTCCTTTTGCTGGCGAAGGGCATCGCCTATTTGGCGCACTACTTCACCGCGCTTTGGGGCAGGTACCGAACGCCAAATGTGAAATGCACTTTGCGCAAAATCAATTATTTTTTCGTAATCTTTTGCACTGGCCACCGAAACCTTCGCGATCAACTTCCCATCTACTGGAGAGAATGACGATAGGTATTTTCCTGAATCTTTAAACCAGCTTCGGCCGCTTGAAACACCGGGATTAACGGCTTGCAGTTGCAGCTTTTTAAGAACAGAATCGATTTTGAAAGTAGCCATAGGACGACAGTTTACTACGAATATAAAACTTAAGCGGCTAAAGCGCGCACATTCCAGTTCAACATTTTTTAGGAAGACTATTTTCCCAAAACACCTCCCGACTTGCTGTCGCTTGGCGTTGCTACTGTCACCCTTGGTATGCGGGGTTGTGGCAACTTGCTTGCAAGCTGCCTAGTTATGAGCGGAAAGTAATTTTGAACGATACTGCCCACCTTATTTTCTGTAGATGGAAACGTGGTCGACACCACGCCCATTGACACCAAGTGTCCGTGAAAATCATACATCGTATAATGAAATTTCAAAATCCGGTTGTAGTTGTTTTCAGCAACTTTATAGGGATCGCTAAGATCGTTTTCAATATCCATTTCATTGATGAAAACAAAAAGATCAGTGCCATACTTTTTACTGAGATAAGGCAACAATTTCTTGTCTTTAACCACGGTGTTCATAAAGCGCGGTGTATTGTTATAATGAGACACAATTTGGCCATTTTGAATCCGGGTTTGCTCGTTGTCTTTCTTTTCCTTGTGTTCAAATTTTTTGAGCACCGATGGAAATCCCTTTTTGCTTTCTTCCTTTGGCTCATCGGGCACTGGATCGTAGCTGCGACTGATAGAGCCATACACGCGGTGCAAGTCTTTCAACGAATCTTCCACCAAGTGTATCAACGATGTGGTGCTGTACAAATACAAAAATTCATTTTGCATGGATGAAGCAACGCCATAACGAAAATTTCGTATGATTTGGGCAGTATTCATCTGCGACTCATTGGCCAACAAATTTTGAATCTGGCAAATGTACATCTGCTCTTCAAAAGGAATGATCATTACCTTTTTGAATTTGTACGAAGTATCTAATTTCGTGGTGTCCTGAGCCAGGGCGGTTTGCACGCAAACAAAGAGGATGAAAAACAATAGAATATTTCGGGACTGCTGCATACAACAAGTATACTTATTTAAGCTGCAGCAGCCCACCAACGACCAAAAATATTACTAACAGATTGTTGTTTGTTCTTCTAAAAAAAGCGCACAATATCGTTGAACATAGCGTATGCCATCAATCCAAACAAGAGAATCATACCCGCCATTTGAGAGTATTCCATGAATTTCTCGCTGGGCTTCTTCTTCATGATGATTTCGTACAACAAGAACATCACGTGACCGCCATCCAAAGCAGGTATTGGCAAAAGGTTCATAAAGGCGAGGATAACCGACAACAATGCAGTAATACTCCAAAATTTTTGCCAATAGTGGGCATCGCTAAAAGACTCCGGAAACAAACTTCCCAAAGTGCCAAAGCTACCAAGGTTACTCGCTCCCTCTTTTGAGAATAGGAGTTTAAACTGTTTCACATAGCCCACCAATTGGTCGGTAGCCGCATTCAATCCGGCAGGAATGGACTGGAAAAAAGAATATTCGTGTTTTTCCAAGGTGAAATAATGCTCAATGCTTTTGTTGCCCACGCCAATGAGTCCGGCCGCATTAACAGCGCAAGGCACTGCCACTGTATCGCCTTTGCGCAATACGATAATGTCAACATTTTTGCCTTTGAAATCTTTGATGTGCAAAGCGAAATCCTGAAAATAAGGAGTCGCCACTTTATTGATCCCAATGATCTGATCGTTCTTTTGCAAAGTTGATTTAAAGGCCGGCATACTGTCAACCTGAATGATAGAATCAATGACAAAGGGCACCAAAGGCATAAACAACATGGCTTTGTGTTCGGCCAATACTCTTTTGTGAAAGTCTTCAGGAAGCACAATAACAGAGTCTTTTCCCTGACGGTTGATGGTCACATTGCGGCCGCCATCCAAAATAATGGTTTTCGTAACGTCTCTCAATTCTTTAGGATGTACCGAATCCACAGCAATAATTTTATCACCGTCTTTGAAGCCGTAGTCATACATCATAGAATCGCAGGCCAGGCCGTATTTTGCGTTTTGCAAAGGCAAAAATTCTTCGCCCCAAGTGAACAGCGACATACTGTAAATCGCCCAAGCCAACAAAGCATTCACCGTAACACCCCCCAGCATGATGATCAAGCGTTGCCACGCTGGTTTGCTGCGGAACTCCCATGGTTGTGCAGGTTCCTTCATGGCTTCTTTGTCCATCGACTCGTCAATCATCCCCGCAATTTTCACATAACCACCAAAAGGAAGCCAGCCAATACCGTATTCTGTATCGCCTTTTTTGTATTTAAAAAGCGAAAACCAAGGGTCGAAAAAGAGGTAAAATTTCTCCACTTTCGTTTTAAACAAACGCGCCGGAATAAAGTGACCCATCTCGTGCAACAGCACTAAAATGGACAAGCTCATGATCAGACTTACAGCTTTAACAAATATTTCCATGGATTAAACGCTAAGTGTTTTTAAAATAATTTCATTCGCCAGTTCCCTACTCGCCCTGTCGGTTTCCATATAGTCTTCAAGACTTGGGGCCGCAACAAATTTCACATCACTCATGCAGCGCTCAATGATGTCGCTCATTTCTAAAAACTTGACCTTGTTTTTCAAAAAGGCATCCACCACTATTTCATTCGCTGCATTCAGTATGCAAGGGGCATTCCCACCTCTTTTCATCGCCTCAAAAGCCAGGGCAAGATTACGAAAAGTTTTTGTATCGGGCGCCTCAAAAGTCAGCGCTGGGTAGTTCAAAAAGTTAAATCTTTTAAAAGTAGATTTCAGGCGCTGTGGGAAAGCCATTGCATATTGAATCGGCAATTTCATATCTGGCAATCCCATTTGCGCTTTCATCGATCCGTCTTCGAACTGAACGATAGAATGCACAATAGATTGTGGATGCACGATAACATCTATTTGTTCTGCTTTAAGTCCAAACAACCATTTCGCCTCAATCACCTCCAAACCTTTGTTCATCATTGATGCAGAATCGATGGTGATTTTAGCACCCATCTCCCAATTCGGATGTTTTAGCGCTTGCTCCCTTGTGACATCGGCCAATTTTTCTGCCGACCAGCCGCGGAAAGGCCCGCCCGACGCTGTTAAATATATTTTTTCTATCGGATTGCCGAACTCTCCCGACAAACATTGAAAGATCGCCGAGTGTTCAGAATCAACGGGAAAGATATTGACGTTCTTTTCTTTGGCCAATTTGGTCACCAGTTCTCCCGCCACCACCAAAGTTTCTTTGTTTGCTAAGGCGATTTGTTTGCCTGCATTGATCGCTGCCAACGTAGGTTTCAATCCGGCAAAACCAACCACTGCCGTAAGCACCATGTCGATGCTTTCCATCTCCATCACCTGTGATAACGCAGCCTCACCAGCATATACGTGAATGTCGTCGTTGGCCAAAGCATCCTTGACATACAAATATTTCGCCTCGTCGGCGATCACTACGGTGTTGGGTTTAAATTTTTTGCTTTGCGCAATGAGCAAGTCCGCATTGCCATTGGCAGTGAGCACTTCTACTTCAAATTCATCAGGATGCTCTTGAATCACTTCCAAAGCCTGTGTTCCAATAGAACCCGACGAACCTAATATGGCGATTTTTTTCTTTTGCATTTTTGAGGTGAGGCGAAGATAAGATTTATTGAGAAGAAGTGCGAACCTGAAGTGTGCAGCTGGTCGCTAAGCCTTAAATTCTGCCAAAGCATCTGCAATATTTCTGTCGTTGCCCAAGCGCGGCACTTTGTTTTGCCCGCCCAGCTTGCCTTGCGACTTCATATACTGTATAAATCCTTCTTTGCCAATTTCAGTCAGCACCAGAGCGCGCAAGATGTTTCCACTGATCAAATCTTTGTAGTACACGTTTTGACGCACCATTTCTTCATTCAAAAATTGAGTGAAAGCAGCGCGGTCAGCCGGACGTTTTGAAAACTCCACAAACCATTCGTGGTATGGCAATCCTTCGCTTGGCGCTACTTGTGGCGCCACGGTGAATTCGGTCACATTGGCATCAAATTTTTCGCAGGCCTTGATCATCGCACGGTCCACTTCTTCGCCAATCACGTGCTCGCCAAAGGCAGAAATAAAATGTTTTATTCTTCCGGTCACCACAATGCGGTGCGGCGCAGTAGACACAAATTTTACAGTGTCGCCAATGTTGTAACCAAAGAGTCCAGCATTGGTGTTGAGCACTATCGCGTAATTCACTCCCAGTTTCACATCTTTCAAAGAAATACGTGTTGGTTTTTCATTGAAATATTCATCGGCAGGAATGAATTCAAAAAATATTCCGGCATTGGTATTCAACAACAAGCCCTCGTGTTTCTGCGAATCCTGAAAAGCGATAAAGCCTTCAGAGGCAGGGTATACCTCGACTGTAGGAATAGACTTGCCGATTATTTTTTCCATGATCGGTTGGTAGGGACGGTAGTTCACGCCGCCTTGCACGAACAAAGTGAAATTTGGAAAAACCTCAGCTATTGTTTTTCCGGTGCGCTCGTGAATGCGCTCAAAATACATTTGCACCCATGGCGGAATACCTGATATCACGCGCATGTCTTCATTGATCGTTTCGTCAATGATGGCGTCGAGCTTGGTTTCCCAGTCACCAATGCAATTGGTGGCGTACGACGGCTTTCTGTTTTTTTGCAGATACTTTGGCACGTGGTGCGCTGTGATGCCAGACAGTCGACCAGTTGGCGTTTTGTAAGTATTGTCCAATTCCGGACTCCCCTGCAAAAAAATCATCTTGCCATCAACAAATTCAGCCTTTCCTGTTTCGGCGATGTATAGCAAAATGGCGTTGCGCGCTGCCGTGATGTGGTGACCCATTGAATCTTTTGAAATCGGAATGTACTTCACACCTGAAGTTGTCCCTGATGTTTTGCTGAAGTACATCGGCAATCCCGGCCACAACACATTTTCTTCGTCGTGCTTAATGCGCTCAATGTATTTTTTAATGCCTTCATAATCTTGCACAGGCACCGCTTTTTTAAAATCTTCGTAATTACTAATAGCCGCAAAACCGTGGTCTTTGCCAAAGGCTGTGTTTTTCGCTTTTTCAAGCAGCATTTTCAGCGTAGCATCCTGCAAATCCACTGCGCGCGCAGCTTCTTTGTAAACTTTTCGTGAAATATATTTTGCAAACGGTTTGCTTAACGCGGCTTTGAGTCCCATGGCTTTTGAATGATAGGGCTAAAATAAAAAATTAGTTCAAGCTTAAACACAAAGTACTGCGCAACACCTATATTTCTTTAATTTTCACTTTACAAAAGGAATTCTATTTTTGCTATACATGGGTTTGAAAATTCACTATTACATCGCCAGCTATAAAGAAAAGGCCTATTACCTTTTCTCCATCATACTGAGCGCATGGATCAATAGAAGAAAAAAAACGACGCATCCTTTCCAACGAATACTCATTGTTAAACTCGACGAAATCGGCGATATGGTTACCGCGCTGCCTGCCTTTGAAGTGCTGCGCCGCTCGCAACCCAATGCGCACATCACCTTGTACTGCAAATCTGTAGTAAAAAATATTGTGGTCAACGACCCCTGCCTCAACGAAATCATTTGCGATAAAAAAGAGCTGCACGGCAATTACGATTTGATCATTGATCTGCGCAGCAACTGGCGTATGTTGTGGTTTGCCTTGCTGGCAAGGCCGCTATTGCGCCTCGAACGGGGCAAAATACGCTATCAAAATAAAAAATCGGGAGGGCACAAACACGACGTGGAAGTAAACTTGCAAATCATGGCGCCCGTGCTGACAGACATACCCGAAAAAGCAATACTGCGCCTACCCATCACTGATGAAGACAAGGCTTTTGCAGCAGCATTTTGTGTCCAAAACAAGCTGACTTCCTTTGTGCTCTTTCACATAGGGGCGCGGCGTGAAACACGCCAATGGCTACCTGCACGCTATGTCGCCATTGCTGAGTACCTCCACCAAAAAGGTTTACAAGTGGTGCTTGCCGGTGGCCCCGAAGATGCGCCCCTCAACAACAAAGTCATTGAGCAACTCTCTTTTCCAGCAATTGACATCGCTGGTAAATGCACACTGTCGCAATTTGCAGCCATTGCCAAACATGCGAAATTGTTTGTTGGAAATGAGAGCGGACCGATGCACCTCGCTGCTACAGCAAACATTCCTGTGCTCGGTTTATTTGGTCCGGGCATCACAGAAACATTTAGCCCCTACCACGACAAAGGGACTTTCATACACCACAAATTAGACTGCAACCCATGCGACCAAATACATTGCGTGCGGCCAAACGATCTCTGTATCAACCTAATTACGGTAGATGAAGTGCAACAAAAAATAGAAGATCTACTGAAACAAAGCTAAAAATTCATGTAGCTCGACGGATTGAGTGGTGTTCCATTGAACCACAACTCAAAGTGCAAATGCGGACCGGTGCTTTCTCCGCCCGAATTACCAATGATGGCAATCACTTCTCCGGCCTTCGCAAATTGCCCTTCTTTTTTCAAAACCTCAGCATTGTGTTTGTATACCGATATTAAATTGTTGCTGTGCTGCAAAATAATAGTGTTGCCCGTTTCTGCCGACCACGATGACAAAAGCACCCTTCCGTTTAACGTGGCTTTTACTGCTTCGTTTTTTTGCGTCACAATGTCAATGCCGTAATGCTTGTCTTGATAATTAAAATTCTTGGAAATATATCCCGACAAGGGTGAAAAAAAATGAAAATTACCTATTGCACGCATCTGCTCTGCAGCGGGCTGCAGCACCGGAATTTGAGCTGTGGTCCCTTGCAGACCACTGGAGTCATTTTGTGGAATCCACTCTTCTATCAGCGAATCCAAATGCGAATAATACACCTCCTTGCCTTTCAATTGCGCTTCAATATCATCGGCCAAGTGCGCATCTTGCATGATTACCTCTTGTTGCGAACTCGTTAAAAACCCAGGCACCATTTTTTGCAGAGGTGTATAGGCCAATATTAAAAATGACAAAGCAAAGATCAGCGCCACTAAAACCAATCCGATACCAATCAAGGAAATCAATCGCGTTTTCACAAAGAGCAATTCTCCTGTGCCGTGTACCTCTTCCTCAATAACTAAAACGTGCTGTTTTTTCAGCTTGTTCAGTATTTTCTTACTTTTATCGCTTACCGCTTCTTTCAAAGTGCTGTTTTGTGTGAAATCAAATTTAGTCATTTGTTGGGAAGGCACATAAATACAAAATTTAAAATATTTTTGCTTCTTTATAGTTTATACCCTAATTGAAAAAATACAGCGCACATATAGTCCTTCTTGTTGTCACTCTTCTTTGCGCCTGCAGCACTGAGAAAAATGCCTTTCCAAATAAATTTTATCACGGCCTCACCACACGCTACAATGTTTACTACAACGCCAATGAAAAGCTTAAAAGCGCTGAAGCCAGCTTGTACAAAAAACACATTGATGACTACGACCAACTGCTCGAAATTTATCCCTACGGTAGCGACGCCGCAGCGAAAGAAGTCACTCCCGACTTAGACGTTGCTATTAAAAAAGCCTCCAAAGCCATCGCCAAACACAGCATGCGCTTTAAAATAAAAAGAAAAGGAGAAAGTAAAACAGAAGACACCGAGGTGAATCCCTTTATCGACGACTCCTACTTCGTACTTGCAAAAGCTTATTTTTTTAAACGCGAATACAAAGAAGCCGCCGAAACATTTGAATACATCGCCAAAGAATACCACTACAAAAAAATAAAATACGACGCCCTCATCTGGCTCATTAAAACCTACATCGCAGCTGAGCAATACGAGGAGGCGCGACAAAAAATTGACCTGCTTCAAGCCGACAAAAATCTTCCAAAGGCTAAAAAAAGCGATTATTTCGCTGTGCGCGCCGCTTACTTTATTCGCACCAACGACCACAAAGAAGCAGTAAAAGCTTTGCAAGAGGCTGTGCTGTTTTCAAAAAAAGGAAAAAACAAACATAGGTGGACCTACATTCTCGCGCAATTGTATTTGCAAAACCATCAGTACAAAGAAGCGGTGCTCAATTTTAAAAAAGTGGCTGATGCGAGTGTGAAATACGAAATGGAATTCAATGCGCGCATTCACATGGCGCTTTGCCACACCGAAGGGCAAAGCGTTGAGGGCTACATTCGCGATTTGATGAAACTCGCAAAAGACGAAAAAAACAAAGAATACCTCGATCAAATTCACTTTGCCATTGCACAACTCTACCTAAAAGAAAAAGAAAAAGAAAAAGCGGCTGAACATTTTCTGCTCGCAGCACACAACAGCACTAACAATCCAAAACAAAAAGCATTGGCCTTCCTCGCGCTGGCCGATATGAATTTTGCAAAATCAAACTATGTTACCGCATCAGCATATTACGACAGCACAATGCTCGTGCTGCCTGCAACGCATCCAGCGTACGACAAAACATTAATCAAAAAGAACTCACTCACTGACATTGTAAAACAAGTAGAAATCATTCACACGCAAGACAGCTTGCAGCAACTTGCTTCCCTTCCTGAGCCACAACGTCTCAAAAAAATTGACAAAATGATTGCTGCCGTCTCTGAAAAAGAAGACCGAGCCAGCGAACAAATAATGTTGAAAGAAGCTGCCGCAACGCAACAGGCACTCAACGAACCTTCTGATGCCAATGCAAAATGGTACTTCTACAATCCCAAATTGATCTCAGGCGGACAGGCAAAATTTACCGTTATTTGGGGCCAGCGTACACTTGAAGACAATTGGCGGCGCAAAAGCAAGGTAAGTGCAGCGTTTGGCGCCGATACTGACGATGCCCAAAGCAATAGCAATACAACAGCTAGCAGCGACAATAAAAAAACAAGAGAATACTATCTCAGTGCGCTGCCCCTAACCGATACTGCACTTGCGCTATCTAAAAGCAAAATGATTGACGCCTACTTCAAACTCGGTGCTCTATACAAAGACAACCTTGAAGACGACGCAGCGGCAATAAAGACGTTTGAAGAAATGAACAGCAAATTTCCAAACAATAGCAATGCCCTCAAATCCTATTATCTTTTGTACAGAGCACACCTCAAATTGGGGCAAATCGACAAGGCCAACCATTACAAAACGCTCATCAACAATGATTTTCCTAATAGTGAATACGCTGCATTGCTCAACAAAAAAGACGACAGCAAGGAAGAAGCACAACAAAAAGCACACGTCAACGCACAATACGAACAATTGCTTGCTGAATACAAAGCAGGGCACTTTGCGGCCGTCATCACTGAAGTTCAAAATATCAATGCTGCATACAAAAACAACGCACTTGAAGCTCAATTCGAATTACTCAAAGCCTTCGCCATAGGACAAACAAAGGGTGTTGAAGAATTCAAAAAGGCCTTGCTTCTTGTTAAAAGTGGATATGTAGGTTCCGATGCTGCAAATTCAGCAGCCGACGTTATCGCCAATATGAGTGCTGCTGCTCCCGCAAGTAATCCTAAAATATATACCGCCAATAAAACCGAAGAACATTACTTTATCGTCATTGCCGACGAAAATACCAGCGATGTAAAAGCATTAGAAAAAAACATTTCTGATTTTTGCACCAAATATTACGCCCTTGAAAACTTACAACAACAAAGCATTATTTGGGAAGAAAGCAAAAAGGCCATCGTCATCAAAACCTTCCGTAAAAATGAAACGATGATGGATTTCTACAAAAGCATCAATACCAATGTGCTTTCTACTTATCCCAATATCGGCAAAGACTATTTCCCTATCTCAGTGACCAACTACGTTGCATTCTACAAAAATAAAAATGTAACACAGTACTACGATTTCTTCGTTAGCGAATACACTGAAAAATAAGCACATCCCCCTATAATTAAGGCTTTCAAAAAGCGCCATCGCTTTTTGAAACGTAAATTTATGCGTTTAGTAGTCCGGCCGAAAGGACAACTTAAGACCATTTCCGAACAAAACACACCCGTCACAAGCGCCACTGCACCCTACCTTTCACCAAGGAAAAAACAAGGCTCGTAGCGAAAAAATTAACTTCTATGTACAAAATAAAACTGTTCACCACCTGCTTACTTTTGCAAATATTCGTCCTACAGGCACAATCCGAACCGGGTTTTTTGCACGCCAACGGTACCAATATCGTCAACAACAAGGGCAATTATTTGCTAAAATCCATCAACCTCGGCAACTACATGTTGCAAGAAGGCTATATGTTAAACCTCGGCAGCGCCTACCAACACATCGTTATGCAAAAAATTGCCGACCTTGTTGGCACTGCCCAACGCAATGAATTTTACAATGCGTATTACAACAACTACATCACCAAAGCCGACATCGACAGCATTTCAAAATGGGGTTTCAACTCCATCCGCTTGCCCATGCATTACCAACTCTTTACCACTTTGGGCAAAGCACAATCATTTCATGAACAAGGTTTTGCCCTTGTTGATCAACTTCTACAATGGTGCAAAGAAAAAAACCTGTATTTAATTCTCGACTTGCATGCCGTGCCAGGGGGACAAAACAGTGGCGACATTTGCGACTATGATAAAACAAAACCCTCTCTTTGGGAAAGTGAAGAAAACCGCGCGCAAACCATTTTGCTTTGGAAAGAATTTGCCCGCCGCTATGCCAAAGAAGAATACATTGGAGGTTATGATGTTATCAATGAAACCAACTGGGAATTGGGCAACAACGAAGCCCTTGCAAAACTTATGAAAGACATAACAAAGGCCATCCGAAGTGTTGATCAACAACATCTTATTTTTGTTGAAGGCAACCGATACGCTAATGATTTCAATGGCCTCACCCCAAAATGGGACAACAATATGGCCTACAGCTTTCACAAATATTGGAACGACGTCACGCCCGAATCCATAGCATGGATACTTAAAATAAGAGAAGAGCAAAACGCGCCCATTTGGTGCGGTGAATTTGGCGAAAACTCAAATCATTGGATAGCAGAAAGTGTTGATCTGTTTGCGCAACACAACATCGGCTGGGCCATTTGGCCTTACAAAAAAATGGATTCGCCCCGCGGGATCTCTTCCTTTGCTGCGCCTTCACATTGGTCGTCGCTCGCCGCTTACCTTAAGGGGGAAGGCCCCCTGATTGACCCTGCGCTGGCACAGTCCATCCTCAACGAAATGCTCGAAAACATAAAGGCTCAAAACTGCAGCATCAACTATGGCTACCTCTACGCTTTATTTCACCAAAACAATAGTGCACAGCCGCACTTGCCTATCACCCTTCCTGGCAAAATATACGCCTTCCACTACGACGAAGGGAAAAATGGCACAGCCTATTGCGACTCCCTCTACCAAACCGATGAATACGGCGCTGCAGGAGGGATGGGTCACGAAATCTGGAATGCCGGAAAAATTGCCAGAAACGATGGTGTTGACCTGCGTTATTCAGAAAGCGAAAAAGCAATTTTAGTGGCTGAAACCTCAAACAATGAATGGCTACAGTACACCGTTTACGTTGCCCAAAGTGATTCGTTTATGGTACAGATACGCACCGCAGGAAAAGCAGGAAAAATCTCGCTGTCTTGCGACGGAAGCAACCTCATCAATTGTCAAGCAATCCCATCAACGGCAAACGCTGAAACGTGGGTAGATAGCAATTTGAAAACAATTGCTTTGAGCAAAGGACGGCACGTATTGCGGGTCTACACTGTAAATGGTGGATACGACATCAGCTACTTGAATTGTACTGTGGCTGAAAAAAAAGCCAAATAAATCGCAAACTGCTATCTCACGCCGCCACCGTTTTCCATAGCCTTTTCGGGCGCTACAAAACACAATTCGCCCTTGCTGTTTTCGGCCATGAGTATCATTCCTTGCGACTCAATGCCTTTGATGTTGCGCGGAGCGAGGTTCACCAAAATACTCACTTGCTGTCCTATGATGTCTTCAGGTTTATAATGCTCAGCGATGCCTGAAACCACAGTGCGCTGATCGATACCTGTATCAATTTTTAGTTTAAGCAACTTTGCCGTTTTGGGTACTTTTTCTGCTTCTACGATGGTACCAATGCGGATGTCCATTTTTGAAAACTCTTCAAATGAAACATTCTCCTTTTGCGGTACGACACTGACGGTGGCTTCTTGCGCTACAGCGCGTGACGCTTTTAATTTTTCCAGTTGCGCAGTCATCGCATCGTCTTCAATTTTCGTGAACAAGAGTTGTGGTGTGGCTATTGTAAATCCATCGGTCAACAAAAAATCGGCTTCAGCGGTACTCCACTCTGAATTCGAAATCCCCAGCCATCGCGCCATTTTCAGCGTGGTTTCAGGTAAAAACGGACTGCCCAATACGGAGATTTTTGCTGCGATTTCCAATGCAATGCGCAATATCGTTCCTACTCTTTCCGGATTTTCCTTGATCTTCCAAGGCTCAGTATCTGCCAAATATTTATTGCCCAAATTCGATAACTTCATCAACTCTGAACAGGCTTCGCGGAAGCGAAATTTATCAAGACTGTCGGCAATCTTAGTATTGAATTCTTTGGCTTGCGCCAAAGTGTTTTTGTCAAGGTCTTCCAGCGCCTCCAAGGCAGGCACAGCACCATTGAAAAACTTATGCGTGAGCACAAAAGCACGGTTCACAAAATTGCCCAAATTGGCCGCCAACTCGTTGTTGTTTTTGGCTTGAAAATCTTTCCAAGTAAAGTCGGCATCTTTAGTTTCGGGCATATTGGAACAAAGCGCATAACGCAGCACATCCGTTTTATCGGGGAAATCAAGTAAAAATTCATGCAGCCACACTGCCCAGTTTCCAGAGGTAGAAAATTTTTCTCCTTCCAAATTCAAAAACTCATTCGCCGGCACATTGTCAGGCAAAATATAATCGCCGAAAAGCTGAAGCATCGACGGAAAAATAATGCAGTGAAAAACAATATTGTCTTTGCCAATAAAGTGTATCAATTTAGAATTCCCTTCCTTCTTCCAATAATCTTCCCACTTGCGCGTAGGATCATTTTTCAACAATTCCTGCGTAAAAGAAATATAGCCAATCGGAGCGTCAAACCATACGTACAGCACTTTTCCTTCACCACCCGCCACCGGAACAGGAATGCCCCAATCTAAATCGCGCGTGATGGCGCGGGGATGCAAACCACTTTCCAACCAGCTTTTGCACTGACCGTAAACATTGACCTTCCAGTCTTTGTGCTCTTCCAATATCCATTGCTTGAGCCATGGTTCGTATTGATCCAAAGGCAAAAACCAATGCTTCGTTTGTTTTAATACAGGTTTGTTTCCACTTAAAGCCGACTTTGGATCAATCAAGTCGGTGGCATTTAAAGTTGTTCCACACTTCTCACATTGGTCGCCATAGGCCTTCTCATTTGCGCAATGCGGACAAGTACCGGTAATGTATCTGTCGGCCAAAAATTGATTGTTCGCCTCATCGTAATATTGCTCGGTCACCTGCTCTGTGAAAGCGCCCTCGCTGTGCAGTTTCACAAATAAATCCGACGCTGTTTTGCGGTGCGTAGGAGAAGTTGTTTTTGAAAACACATCAAGCGTTATACCCAATTGCTTCAGTGATGCGTCAATGATGTTGTGGTATTTATCCACCACTTCCTGCGGACTCACGCCCTCATTTTTAGCCTTGATGGTAATGGGCACACCGTGCTCATCGGTGCCACCAATAAAAACGACATCTTCTTTTTTGGCGCGCAAATAGCGCACATAAATATCGGCCGGAATGTAAACTCCCGCCACGTGACCCAGGTGCAAAGGGCCGTTGGCGTATGGTAAAGCAGTGGTAATGGTATAGCGTTGTTTTGTCATGTGGCAAAGATAAAATTTTCTGTTCCTCAAATTCAATATATTTGTGCAACAAATATTTCTATGAAAATACCCTTCCTCAAAGCCAACGACAAAGTCGCCATCATGGCGCCGGCAAAACAAATTGCACGTACTGAAATTGATGTAGCGGTGAAAACGCTTATCGATTGGGGACTGCAGGTGGTGGTAGGCGAAACCATCGACAGCAAATACTTTCAATTTTCAGCGCCCAAAGAACAGCGATTGGACGAGCTGCAAGCGTTAATGGACGATCCTGACATCAAGGCCATCTTTTTTGCACGCGGCGGTTATGGATCCATACAAATTATTGACAACCTCGATTTAAAGGCCTTCAAAAAAAACCCGAAGTGGCTCATCGGATTCAGTGACATCACTGTGTTTCATGCGCACTTGCACAGCAAAATTGCCGCCACAACCCTTCATGCAACAATGCCGCTGAACTTTGAAAAAAATTCCAAAGAATCCCTTTCTACCCTCAAAGAAGCGCTGTTCAAGGGAAAAATGAAATACGAGTTGAAGAGCAAACACAAATTGAACCGCAAAGGAAAAGGCAAAGGAGAGATCGTGGGCGGCAATTTGTCTATTTTATACAGCCTGCTTGGATCTAAATCTTTTCCGAATTTAAAAGGAAAAATCCTGTTCATCGAAGACTTAAACGAATACTACTACCATCTCGACAGAATGATGTACGCTTTAAAAAGAGCAGGCGCACTCAAAGATCTAAAAGGCTTGATCGTTGGACAGTTTAGCGACATGCAAGAAGCGGCTTTGCCCTTCGATAAAAACAGCGAAGAGATCATTTACGACGCTGTAAAAGACTACAAATTCCCTGTGTACTTTAATTTTCCAGCGGGACACGTGAGCGACAACCGCGCACTGATTTTTGGAAAAGCAGTCAAAATAGAAGTGGGTGTTAAGGGATTTTCTTTGGGCTAATAAAGGGTTGGTCAAATTTTTCCCATCATTTTAGCTACATATTTTCCAATGATGTCAAATTCCAAATTGACCACAGTGCCCTTCTCAATAAACTGAAAATTGGTGTGTTCGTGCGTATACGGAATGATGCATACTGAAAATGAATCGTCCTTAGAGTCAACCACAGTAAGGCTTACGCCGTTTACACAAACCGAACCTTTTTCCACTGTGATGTCGTGCACGTGTTTTTTGGCATATCGAAAAGTGAACTTCCAGCTGCCGTCGAGAAAAAGCTTGTCGGTGCATTCAGCAGTAGTATCAACATGACCTTGCACAATATGCCCATCCAATGGTTTTGCTAAAGTGAGGCAACGCTCAAGATTTACGGTATCGCCAACTTTCCACGTCGACAAAGATGTTTTTTGCAAAGTTTCGTCGATCGCCGTTACGCGATAGTTGTCACTCAGCAATTCCACCACCGTCAAGCAAACACCGTTGTGCGCAATACTTTGATCAATTTTTATCTCATTTAAAAAGGGCGCTTGAATGAAAAAATGCTTGTTGCTTTTTTCGCTTTCAATCTTCACTATTTTTGCTGTTGCTTCTACTATTCCTGTAAACATAAAATAAGTTTTAGGTTCAAAATTTAAACATTGAGATGCCGTAATTTTGAACTCATTTATTGTTGAACCCGTCGCCAATCAATTGCAAAAATCCCTTCTGCACATCAATTTGAACGCCCGCCAGTTTCTTTTGGTGCACCTCACAAATATAGAAATAGGTTCCAGATGCGCACATTTCTCCATTCGCCTTAAATCGACCATCCCAAGCAATATCAGCATTGTCAGTTTGAAATACCGTGCGGCCCCAGCGGTCGTAAATTCTCAAGTCAATTTTTTGAATATGCTTATAAGGAAAAGGGCGAAAGAAGTCGTTTTTACCGTCGCCATTGGGTGTAAAAACATTGGGCAAAGCGTACTCCGGACAATTGTCAACACACTGTTCTCCGCCCAAATCACTCTCATTTCCGGTGCTATCCGTAGCCGTAATTAAATAACATCCAGCAACATATTCTAAGTTCGCGTGCACGTAAACCGTGTCAACAAATGGCAGCAAGTCTTTCAAAAAAACATAAGGCTTCGCCAATTCATCTTTATAGTAAAGGCTGTATTTTAAAAGATCTGCAGCGCAGTTTTGACCAGTTGCTATCCAGCTGATGCTATTTTCGTTTTTGTCGCAGCCTACGGTCACCTTCACGCTTGGCGGACAAGGTGGAACGGTGTCTTTTGGCACAGCGCACAGCACTTCTGAAAAATTCAACAAAGGCGCTGGATAACCTGAAGCACTGTATTTGCCCTTGCTTTGGATTTTGTAGCAATAATTTTGTCCATTTTGCAAACCCTGCGCAGTGTAAAACAAGTTTGTGGTGCTGTCCACCACAGTGAAAACCCCGGAGCCAAATGCACTCTCCTCCCAAATATAATACATGTCGTTTTCCCAGGGCACACCCACCGTCCACTTCAACAAGAGCGACTTATCGAGCGACTGTATTTGCAAAAACAGGGATGACGCCGGAGGGGAAGTTCCAATTAGATAACTGTTTCCCGGACTGTCATTCCACAATTCCACCACATACTGGTGTGCTACGCTTTGCGTGTTAAGCAAAGTGTCGGTGAATACGGTATCAGCGAGCTGACTTTGCAACAGCAGCCCATCGCGGTATACGCTATAACTATAAGGCCCCGGATTTTGCACACTGTCAAGATACATTGGTTTTTTCCAGCGCAACAGCATGGATCCGAGTGTTTGGTCAGTGCTTTTCACACTTACGTTGAGCAGCGCAGGCGCGGCTATTTTAAGCTCCATGCATGCTTCTTCGGACACCTTGCTTTCAGATCCATCGGCGAAAAAAGCCACCACGCGGTAGCAGTATTTTTTACCCAAAACCAGCGCGGCATCTGTATATCCCGTTGCCATGCCAGAAGTGCTATGCACCAAAGTATATCCAATTCCAGAAGGCAAACCCGTTTCACAAGAATCGGGAACAAAACTTGCTGAATTTTCTTTTCTGTAAATTTTATAGCCTTTTACGGCGTTGCAAAAACCGCTTGACCACGTCAATTGCGCCGTATTTGACACTGCCACGGCAGAAAGGTTTTTAGGCGCTGCCGCTATCACGTGAATACTAACCGTCTCTAAATCGAAAAGATTTACTGGATCAGAATCGTCGTGGGCCTTGAATAAAATGGTGTAGGGCTGCTTGCGCACCTGCGCGCAAGTAGGCGTCCAACTATACAAGCCTTTCACTGAATCCTGCGCCACTAGCGGTTGCGCAAAAACAAGTGCTGGTGCAGAAAGCGTAAACATAGAACTCACAGCGGTGAGTGTCACCACATCGCCCTTGTTGGGATCATGCGCCGCTACCTTTTGGTTTAAAACCTTGCCTGCTTCCAAACAAATTTCCTTTTGCACTTCAATAATGGGCGCGTCGTTGGGCGGACAGGCAACTACCGTCACTTGCATGTCGCGCAAAATACTGCCAATTTTATATCCGTCGCGGTACTCATCAATCAAAATCGCAAAATTAAAATCACCAATAGTATCGGGAGACAACCAAGAAAAATCTCCAGTGAGGGGATTTAAAGTGCAGCCACTTGGCAAAAAATATCCGTCGATATTTGCACCAAACTCCCCTTTACAAGGCACCAAGCTGTACACCAAGCTATCACCCTCCATGTCATACGCACCAGGATTGTGTAAATACAATTTGCCCAAACAAGCGTCGTCAATCGGCGGATAAAGAAGTTGTGGCGAATTGTTGCTGCCTAAAACGGAATTCAAAATTACTTTCGTGTAAATGTAAAAAGGCGTATTCACTGAACCGGGAATATTTTTGATGTCTTCCTCTCTGTTGGGATCTTCAAAAGCGATGGTATACGCACCTGTTGAACCATAGGTATGCGTAGCTTCATACAAATTCACGTTGAGATTGGGTCCGAACAACTTGGGATATCCACTGCTGCGCACCAATACCGTTTTAACACCATCACCCCAGGTGAGCTCTATTTGCGGCCGATCCGCCGGACTAGAAGCTTTGGTATACGTTACCACCTGAACTTTAATCGTATTGGGTCCAATTTGAGTATAGGTAATTTCCCCCGCTCTATTGTGCGTAGC
This sequence comes from Flavobacteriales bacterium, assembly GCA_947444925.1. GTDB lineage: Bacteria > Bacteroidota > Bacteroidia > Flavobacteriales_C > JAHEZL01. Next base: position 39,740 of record CANFBW010000022.1, read on the forward strand.
GTGCAACAAAAAGCTGCCCGACAAAAATAATATGAGGAGGAATATCCGCATCGTTTTCAAAGATACGTATCTTAGACCCTCCGTAAGGGATTTCATGTTTACAATTTATACAAAAAATGAACGATAAAAAACTAATTATAGGCATCAGCGCCGGAGATTGCAACGGTATTGGCTACGAAGTTATTTTGAAAACCCTTGCTGATCCGCGCATCACCGAAATGTTCACCCCAGTAATTTACGGCTCTCGCAAATACCTCAGCTACTACCGAACAGCCTTGGCTATTGAAGGAATGAACTTTCAACTGCTCGAAAACACCAACAATGTGCAAGCACAAAAAATTAACCTCGTCAACTGCGTTACCGACAGCGAAGAAATTCAACCCGGCGTTGTCACAAAAGAGGCGGGAAATGGTTCTTTACAAGCATTGGAGCGCGCAACAGCTGATTTATTGGAAAACAAAATTGATGCCTTGGTCACTGCGCCCATCAACAAAGACAACATTCAATCAGAAGAATTCAAATTCCCTGGCCACACTGAATTTTTGGAGAAAGCTTGCGGCGCCAGCGACAGTTTGATGTTTTTGGTAAGTCCCGAAATGAAAATTGGGGTAGTGACTGGTCATGTCCCAGTGGCACAAGTGGCAAGTCAAATCAGCATTGAAAAAATACTGTCGAAATTGAATTTGATGAACGAGAGTTTGAAAAAAGATTTTCAAATCAGAAAACCTAAAATCGCTGTATTGGGTCTCAACCCTCACGCTGGCGACAACGGTCTGCTCGGTCAAGAAGAAATAGAAATCATTTCACCGGCAATAGCGCAAGCCAAAGCCAAAGGAATTTTTGCGCAAGGACCGTACTCTGCCGACGGCTTTTTTGGCAATGGCATGTTCAAAGAATTTGACGCAGTTTTAGCGATGTACCACGACCAAGGATTGATTCCATTCAAAACATTGAGTTTTGGCAGTGGCGTTAATTTTACCGCCGGTTTGCCCATTGTGCGCACGTCTCCCGATCACGGCACAGCTTATGAAATAGCCGGACAAAACAAAGCCGATGAAAGTTCATTTCGCAACGCAATCTATGAAGCGATAGACATTATCGCCAACAGAAAAACACACAAAGCCATTTCTGGAAACCCTTTGGTGATCACCGACAAAGACAAAATGGAAAAACGCAGTTACAGTGAAGAAGACCGCCATTTGCGCGGAATGGAAAATTAATCTTCTTTAGCGTCACTCAATCCTTTGTACACCGCATCGGCCCTACTCTTTCCAAGAAGTGCCTCGAGTTCCTCGTAGGAAGCCTCGCCTACTTTTTTAACCGATTTAAAATGGCGCAGCAACAGTTGAATCGTCTGCTCACCCACACCTTCAATGTCTTGTAAGCGCGTTTTAGTAAAGGCTTTTGATCGACGATTGCGGTGTGCTGTAATGCCAAAACGATGGGCTTCGTTGCGCATGTGTTGAATCACTTTCAAACTTTCTGAACGCTTGTCGAGGTAAAGAGGAATTGAATCTCCGGGGAAATAAATTTCTTCTAGGCGCTTGGCAATACCAATGATGGCAATTTTTCCGCGCAAACCCACTTTCTCCAAACTCTCCAAAGCGGCGCTCAGCTGCCCTTTACCGCCGTCAATCACAATCAGTTGGGGTAGGGCTTGGTTTTCGTCGAGCATTCGTTTGTAGCGACGCAAAATCACTTCTTCCATCGACGCAAAATCGTCGGGACCTTCCACTGTTTTAATGTTGAAGATGCGGTAATCTTTATTGCTCGGTTTTGCATTTTTAAACACCACACAGGCCGACACCGGAAAGGCACCTTGTATGTTTGAGTTGTCAAAACACTCGATGTGCCGCGGCAATTCGCTGAGTCGCAAATCTTTTTTCATTTGCTCCAGCACGCGGTCCGATCGCTCTGGCAACTTACTGTTGGTAGCCAACTTCTTCTTCTCTAACCCAAAAAACTTGGCGTTTCGCTCCGACAATTCCAACAATTTTTTCTTGTCGCCGCGCTGCGGCACGGTCCACTCTGCGTCTCTTAATATCAATTCAGGTAAAAAAGGAACAACGATTTCAGGCGCATCACTTTGGTAGCGCTCGCGCAATTCAACAATGGCGAGTAACAATATTTCTTCCTCCGATTCTTCTAATTTCTTTTTCACCACCAAAGTGTGGCCTTGCACTATCGCACCATCCACCACTTTTAGGTAATTCACGTAAGCTTCTTCTTCTTTGCTCACAATGCTAAACACATCTAAATTGTGAATGCTTGTACTCACCACTGTAGACTTACTTTGGTAATTCGCTAAGGCATCCAGTTTCTCCTTAATGACTTGTGCTTTTTCAAATTCCAACTGTTCCACAAAATGCTGCATCATTTGTTTCAAATGCTGAATCACCGTAGAAATATTGCCCTTCAATATGTTTTTGATTTGCGCAATTTTACTGTTGTACTCGTCCTCTTTTTCCTTCGCTTCACAAGCACCACCACAGTTTCCGAGATGGTACTCCAAACAAACTTTGAACTTCTTTTTAGAAATATTTTCGCGCGACAAATTCAAATTGCAGTTGCGCAAGGGAAACAAACTTTCAATAAATTCAAGCAATGTACCAATCATACGCCCCGACGCATAAGGCCCAAAATACTGACTGCCGTCGCGCACCATTTTTCGCGTGGAATACACCCTTGGAAAACGCTCGTTTTGAATACAAATCCATGGATAGGTCTTATCGTCTTTGAGCAAAATATTGTAGCGCGGCAAATACTGCTTAATCAGCGAATTCTCCAGCAACAATGCATCTTGTTCACTGTCTACCAAAATGTATTTGATGTCTCTAATGTTGCGCACCAGCGCCTTCGTTTTGCCGTGGTGGTTTTTTAAATTGTTGAAATAGGAGCGCACCCGATTTTTCAACACCTTCGCCTTGCCCACATAAATCAATTTCGCCTGCGCATCAAAAAACTGATACACGCCGGGATTGTCGGGCAAATTTTTAAGTATTTCGGCAAGATGATCGGTCATGAAATCAATTCAGTGGTGCAAGCTCAAAGTTAGTGCAAGTTAAGTTCAATGTCGCAAGTTAAAAGCCGAAAGTTATCTCTTGAATGTTTAATGATGGCAGTTGCCTTCTGCACTGCTAAAGATAAAGTGCTTCCAGCACTTCCAAAGATTTCAATTCACCAAAACCTGAGCAATGGTAGCGGTAAAAAGTGAGAATGCCCTTGAGCAGGTTCACGCGTGAATTGCGCTCCACACAAATACGGTGAAGGTCATCGCCCGAACTCTGCAGCAGGTTCAAAAACATTTTACTTTCGGCAGCGTCAAAGTATTTTTCGCGCGGCTCAAAATCAACAAACTCGCCATCTTCAATATTGAAAAACCGACCTTCACCCTGCAGCGGACGAAAGCCCAAATGGGTGATGAGGTGCGACAAAAAATACAAATGAAAATTATGAACCCCTTCTTCAAGCTGATCAAAAAACAACAATTCACGGCGTAAAAAATTAAACAATTCGGGATTTGCAGTTTCGTCTTTCACTGTTTTCAACAACACTTCCGACAAAAAAAGCAACATGATGGTCTTCAGCGGATCGCTGTAAATGTTGGCAAAGGGCGCAATTATTTTACTGCTTTTGAGGCGGTACAAATCCTTATTTTTTTGACTGGAATATTCAATTTCAACAATGGACAAGGCCTGAAAAAATGCTTTCTTTTTATTTTTTCCACTATTGCTTTTTGCGGCAAAAGCCGTCACCAAACCGTGTTCACGCGTGAAAAATTTCACAATAACAGCACTCTCCGAATAATTAACGGTGTTGATGACAATGGCCTGGGCTACAAAATCCTTGGTCACAAAAAATACTTAATGAATGAATGCGATCTTGGTCACCGCAGTTTCTGTACCATCGTCGTTTGAAATAAAAACAAGGTAAACACCACTTTGCACGCGCTCTCCATTGCGCTTTCCATCCCATGTTGCTTGACCCCCTTCTGCAAGTGTTTCGTACACCAGCACTCCCGTTAAATCGGTGATTTTCACAATGGCATTGTTCACCAATCCTCTAATTCCAATCGTGCCGGTAAAATTGTGCGGCACCGGATTAGGAAAAGCATAAATTACATCATTACTTACAGCGCCACCAGTGGCGGTACCACGGTAAGACACGATGCCTCTATCGGTTCCAAAAAACACTTCCCCCGTCACATCATCAATCGCAATATCAACAATATTGTTTGAAATCAATACACTATTCTCAGCCGTAAAATGCTGCAGTTGTTTGGTGCCATCTTCCGACAATTGAAAAACACCGGCGCCCTCAGTGCCAAACCATTTTTTATTGCCACCATCTACCGCGATGCTCGTCACACGCTGCGACTCCAGCAAGTGGTGCCAAACGCCATTTTCTTCAATCAATATTTGCTGCACATCGCTCAGCCCCGAAACGGTGGCGTTTGACACCACGTCGGTTACCGCAACACCCTGATCGGTGGCAAACCATATTTTACCCTTTTTGTCTTCTACAATGTCGTTGACTTTTTCCGACGGTAATTTGCCACTGCCTGAAACAATCGACAAATGTCGCGCGGTGAATACTGTATTGGCATTGTAATTTTGATCTTTTTCTTTGGTGACCACCACACCAAAATTGGTTTTGGTTTTAATCATCCATTTATTGCCTTGCGAATCTATCATCAACTTAATAAGAATAGAGGCATTTGAAGTAATCGCTGGTATCTTAAAGCCCGTCCAAACGTCATCTTTCAAAATATGTAAAGGCGTTTCCACCGCAAATCCCGGCTGACCCGAATTCAAAGCCCACAAATTATTTTGACTGTCGTAATCCAATCCTGTTACCAGCGTTACGCCACCCACAAAATCCTTTAACGAACTGTTCGCGCTGGTGTAACCGTGCACCATCACGCCTTTTGACATTTCAACAATACCATAACCAAATGAACCATAATAGGCGCGATTGGCCTCGGTAGGATGTGGCGCCACCGTCACTAAATCGCGGTTGACAACATAGCCCGGAGTCACCACATCATTGTAATTTGTCCAGGTATTGCCATCAAAATTGTAAAATCCAACATTCGACCATTCTTGTCCCATATAGGACGTATAACCGCCTGTCGCCACCCACAACCTGCCGTTGCGCGCTTTTAATTCCCAAACATCAGCATAAGCGGGACCATTCGGTATCAGTTGTTCGCTAACGCCGCTGCTCTTAAAATGAATCAAGCCAAACAGCGAATCGGCCATCCAGTATTCCCCTTTAAGCTCTACAATTTCCATTGGTCGCGCCGGTGTCGCCCAGTCGGGAAAACCAGCAACATTCAAAACAGTACAGGTAGTATTGAGCGCAAAATCAGCACCCACAATCCAAGCCTTGTGCGGCAAAGCAATGAGCAAAGAAGCATCGCCAGCATTGATGTCTTTGATGTCGTCGTTGAGATAATAAGCCCCAAGCGCTGCCTTGGTCCAAACGCTGTTGTTGAAAGCAAACACAGTGTCTTGATTGCTCGTTTTCGCTTTGTCAAAATTAGTGTACAACACATCGTTCATTGTTGCAAGCGTATTGTAATTGCCAAGAGGCAGAGCGCTCACGGTAGACCAACTTTGAAAAGCAGCAAGGTTGGCATTGGCAGCACTAGCAACATACATGCCCTCTTTTGTAGCAGCATAAATTTTGCCGTGGTATACCTGAATTTCATTTACCAACACAAAGGCGCCATTGTTCCCAATTTTATAAGTGTCTTTAATTTCTAATTTTTCTAAATCCAAAACCACAATGCCAAAACCACACGACAAATAAGCCAGCGAACCTTCAACGCAAATGTGGTTGATGATTTTGTTTCCGATCATGCTGCTGCGCTTGATGTCAGGAATATTGATGATCTGCTCGCCTTTCAACAAGTCAATGTTTCCATTGCTGTAACACAGTATTTCCAGGTCATACGCCGCAGCATAAGCAAGGGCACTCACACTCAAATCAGAAAAGCCCTCCACTTTATTCATCCGCTTCAAAGACTTATCCTCGGTATCATACGAAAACAAACTTGGTGCTGTGGCGCACACCACTTTTGAACCATAAGCGTTTACTGCTATCCCTTTGGTACAAGGCAAATGGTCGCGAAATTGCCCTATTGCTACATTTTGTGCCTGTACGCAAAAAGCGAGGGCGCTCAGCACCACCATCAAAATTTGTTTCTTCAATTGCACTATCATTCAACCAATTTAACTGTTTTATTGGAAAATTATTACTTAAAAGTATTCCAATCAAATAATAAGCAAGCTTCGACATTAAAAAAAAGCGGACTACTTCCCCTTTTTCATATCCTCTTCCACCGACCATTTGGCGTCGAGATAAATTGCAGAGTCAAGCGAAATGCTGCGCTCATCGGCCTTTTTCTGGATAGCTTCTACCCATTTTGCATCCGACTTTATGTACGCGGCCATCGAGGCCACCCTTTGTGTAAATACGTCATAATAGGGTTTTGCGCCGTGCGCGTATAAATCGTACGCAGCGTCAATAAAACCCCAACCAACATCTTTCAAATTAGCTTCAGTAGCCATAAGGATCACTATTTCACTGCCGTTAATTTCGTCCTCCAACATTGGATTACCTTGCGGAGTTAAATCCACGAGGCTATTGTTGTAATACCAAAAATGATGGTAACTAAAAGCTGCTGCAAAGCCCTTGTTGTGCAGTGTAGCATAAAAACTATCGCCAATGGCCATTACTTTGGGTTTCGTTTTTCCTCGAGATGATTGTATTTTCAAATAAGGATAGGCCAACTGCTCTGTATTTGAAAAGTAAAGTAGATTTAACGGTGCAACAATGTCGATGTCGGTTCCCTTTGCTTGGCGCACAACGACCTTGTCAAAATAAAAATTAGGCACATCGATATTTCTCTGATGCTCAATGTACTTTACCAATGAATCCATCACCAAAGTCATCGCGTATTCACTCCAGTGAATTCCATACTGCACAGGATAAATCGGGTACTTCGAGCTACTTTTATGAGCAACAAAATAACTGTTGAAATCAATGTAATTTAATCCCTGCTCTTTGGCGCATTTCACATGTAAATTGTAATTGTTCTTTTGAACAAAAGCATTGGAATACGACGACGGAAAATATTCAGGGAAAAAAGACGCCTTTCCCGTAGCCAGCACAAAAATCAAAGTCTTATTTTTTTTCGCCAACACCTCTTGTACAAATTTTAAACGCTGCATGCGGTGGGCGATGCTGTCGGCACCAATAAAGTCCTCTCCAGTATAGGCATCCAAATAACTTTTTGCATAAATGCAGCCTTGCTTTCCTGCAATAAATTCGGTGGCGTTCACTTTTGAAAACAATGAAAAATCAATTTGATTGCGCAAGCGCACAGCAGTTTTTCGAGCACCAAAATTTTCGTTGATATATTTTTCCTTTTGCGCCTGATATTCACCTGAAAACCAATTTCGAACACTCATCACCGCGTTGTTCGCAGCAACAAAAGAGCCCTGCAAGGGCTTTTCAGAAAAAAATTCAAATTGCTGCTGGGCAAAAGGAAAAAGCAATAGTCCAAAAACCAAAAGCAATAATATTTTGCGTAAAAGTAAATTCATTAAAATCTAAAATAGATAAAGGGGTTGAAGTCGGCAGAAGTAATTGAACTCACAGAAACAATAAATAAAATTGCGGCAGTCACTGTCATAACAAGGTGTCCGGCATTGTTGTAGGATTTAAAATAAACGGCATCCTGAATTTTTTGTCCGTATTTGACTGAAACAAAAAAGGCGAAAAACAAAGCAACAACAAGAAAGAAATAAAATTCATTTCCAAAGAAAAAACTAGTGCTTCCACCCATTTGAAAAAGCCGCCCGAGATATACAAAAGCATCTTCCAATTTTTCAACACGAAAGAAAACCCACCCAACAACGACTATAAAAAAAGTAATTGCGATGCTCGGCCATTTGCCGATTTTAGCATAAAACTTTGTCAAAAATGCTTTCTCCATTACGAGAAAAAACCCGTGGTAAGCACCCCACAAAATAAAGCTCCATGACGCACCATGCCACAAACCCGACGCTAAAAAAACCAGCCATAAATTAAAATACAAACGGTATTTTGATTTCACTTTATTTCCTCCTAACGGGATGTACAAATAGTTTTTCATCCAAGAGCCAAGGGTCATGTGCCAGCGTCGCCAAAACTCGCTAATGCTTTGTGATATGTAAGGATTGTTAAAGTTTTCAGGGAATTTGAATCCAATCATTTTTGCTAAACCGATGGCCATATCCGAATACCCTGAGAAATCAAAATACAATTGAAAAGTGTAAGCGAGTATACCCATCCAAGCAGTGTGCATGTCCAAATTCGAATACGACAATCCAAACACTTCATCGGCATAAATACCCAGCTGGTTGGCAATCAACACCTTTTTTGCGAGACCGATGGCGAAACGATAAAAACCCATCAGTCTGTGGTCAATCGTATCATTTTGTGAACGGTCACTGATTTGATCGGCAACTTCATGAAAGCGCACAATGGGACCGGCAATCAACTTTGGAAATAAAATTATGTACAACTGGTAATCCCAAAACTTATCCAATGGCTTATGAACACCACGATATACATCAACCACATAAGTAATGGTTTCAAAAGTGTAAAACGAAATTCCTATGGGCAACAGCAGCTTTGTCCAATGAATGCTTGAAGTTCCAAACACAGACAACAATGCATTGGCATTTTCAATAAAAAAATTGGAATATTTAAAATAAGCCAGCAGTCCGAGATTCACTGCCACCGACAAACTCAAGATCCATCGTTTTTTCGCTAATACAGTAGTAGCCGCCATCCACCGCACCAAATAAAAATCGAGCAGAGTAGTGCCTAAAATGACAAAAATAAATTTTGGTGCACCCCAGGCGTAAAAGAAAATACTGGATAGCAAAAGAACTCCATTTTTATACTTTTTTGGGGTGATGTAGTACAGCAGCAAAAAAGCCGGAAGAAAATACATAAGAAACAAAACGCTGCTGAAAACCATGAAATAAAAATAGGAATAAAGAATTGTTTTATCGAACAATTTATTTCACGCTGAACAACAACTAAAATTTTACTAATCTCTCAGTATATGAAGTTTTATCATTAAAAACTTTCAAAATGTATACTCCTTG
>CANFBW010000023.1 GCA_947444925.1 Flavobacteriales bacterium
ACTTTATTTTATTTCGAGCTATAGTTCCAAAATGGAAGGAACTAATACTAATAGAAAATCGTATCTCGAAAAATTTTAAGCGAAGTTGGGAGAAATACGCTATCGATCTTTGTATTCCATATTCCATTTGTGGTGAACTTTATTTTATAACGGTAAAAATGATCTCCATCTAAGGGGTAAGCGTTATTTGGAATAACATTGTCCACATATTCAAATGGACCCTGACCTGAATAGCTGAAAGAATTTGATTCGTCATCTTCTAGAGAATTCCATTCATAAAGTATAAAAATCATATTGTCTTGATCCGATGATATCCCCGACTGTTTTTTTAGAACCGGATTAAATAGTGCTATTCCATCCATTTGAATATACGCGTTTTCAACTCCAGGCTCATCTACTGGATAAACCCCTCCTCCGTGCGGATGTAAATAGTTGTAGCCCTCTTTTGTTAGGTATAAAAAACCGCCACCTGAGGAAGTTACTAATTCTATCTTAAATTCCCCATCTTTATTGGTATAGGCACTGTCGCTATGCTGAGGGCCTGTGCCTCCAAAATCTATAGGTCCCGAAACATCAATCCCATCGTTGAATTTTACTTTTACACTATCAATTGGTTTTTGTGTCGCTTTATTTACAATAATCCCAGTGACCATAATTACTTTATTCGACTCACATGATGAAACAGAACAAAATACTAGAAGTGCAAAAAGCCCTAAAAAAATTATCTTTTTACACAACGTGACATTGGCAAAACCATCAATATTTATGTATTTCATCATGATTTTTCGAACTAAATATTTACATTTTAATTATTTTCAAAATTGCAGAATTGTTGTCATTCTTCACTTTTAAAAAATATACTCCCGCTTCCAATGTTGACAAGTCCATCGTACAGTATACATCTTTTAAAATGACTTGCTGCAGTAATACTTGACCAAATTCATTGAGCATTTCAATGAGTGCATTTTCAGATTGCATTCCATTGACACTAACTTGCAATTTATCAATGCAGGGATTCGGCTGTGCCATTATTTTTAAAGGAACTTGAACTTCAACAGGCAATTCTCTCTTGTTACTATAATTGTATTGCTTCCTCAAAAATGAAGATTCCTGCAAGTAGGCAGCGCCTCGTTTATTGGTTTTTTCCATCTCGTCTTTTTTAGCTAAAGGCGCATTCGGTAGGACTGTTTTTTGAATACGGGCAGACATTTTGGCTCCTTTTTTTGTACTGAACCCATCGGTAAATAAAATGTTTTTGCCAGCCACAATATTAACATCGGCCCCCTTTTCAAAACTTATCTTGTTGTGATTTCCTCCAAAAGCAATGGATTCTACTACTCTATAAGCCACAGGTTTGCTAACCGTTTGGGTAATAAAAGGTCCATTTCTTCTAATGGGGCGGGTTGTTCTAGTCAAATCAACATTCAACCAATATGATTCAATATATTTTTTAGTTTCATACGTTATCGTCATGTGCTGTTGGTTGTCCCCTTCCACTCCTTTAATCGCATCAAAAGGTGTCATTATCTTTCCACTTGCGTGGTCGTTGCAATTTGTAAACGCCTTCCAATTTTTTGAAACAAGCGACCTTTTTTCTGATAGCGTAGTGCCTATAACACCAAAGGCCGATGAAGTGGGAATAAAAGTTGACCATTTGCTGGGAATGTTCTTTTCGTTTTTGAGAAATCCGTTATTGGACTTATTGAAATTAAAACTGTAAAGCGCATCTGTCCAACCACCTGGAGCATTGTCGTAAGGAACAGTATTGGCATACATTATATTTTCTTTTCCTCCTTGTCGACTCCCTTTCAAGCAATCGACTCTCTCCGATGAACACCCACCCCACCCCTGCATCCATGTATACCAAGTGTACCACAAACTAAAATCGAGTACATACTTCCCTCCCAAATAAAGATGCTCAGTCCCTCCATTTGTCAATGCGTAATTTTTTGAATAGATCGGATATTTCAATTTATTCAACTTATCTTGAAGCGAAGTGTACATTCCGTCTGGCGCAGCAGCCACAAGATTTTCCTTTGTTGTTGTGCATGCTAAAAAATGTTCCCCTAACAATTGCTTTGCTGCTGGAGAGCAAAGCACCTCTTTTTTGCTATCGAAGGGATTTTCTTTCCCCACGGTGTTTAATTTTGTGCCAAAATCAACAGCGTGCTGCAGCGCCATAGTAATATTGGCGCCTTTGTGCGGTGAGTCAAAAGAAATCCATGACTTCACAAAATGTTCTTCTTTATGTTGCTCCATTGTTGTTAGCGCTATGCGTGAAATTAGTCCACCCATACTGGGTCCTACCAAAATCATTTCTTCAGTTTGGTTGTCTCTGAAACCAATGCCGTTAAGAACTTCTTTGATAAAACCACGAAGCAATTCTGCATTAGTATTAATATCACCATCGCCGTACATGAAATTGATGAATACGATATCATATCCATAATAGCGTAGGTCGGCAACGAAATTCGCATCGCTATTTTGAGAATACCAGGGCGATGGATCGCCATTCAAATAGTGAAATAGTCCGCGATGATCTCTTTCGTATGGCAATAGTTTTTTATCTGGTTCGTCGTGGCGCGTTTCTCTATAATCTCTTTGGTTCTTAGGATCAAAGCCATCCACCATGATAAATGGCCGTCTCAACATTTTACTGTTGTTTTTGGGAGCCATCAGATACGACACTTGCAATGTGTACTGCGGCGAAACAGCCACAGGATCAAGAATAAACGGATAAGGAACCTGATAGTATTGAAGATAAGGGTAATACTGCTCAAGCGACACTTTTAATGCTACTGAATTTTCAGCCACTGAGCTCTTCGGGCCAGCACTCAAAACCGGCACATTCACATCGCTTTGTCTATAAAATGAAGTGCGCATGTATCGATTTTCTATTTGCCCATCGCTTCTGCTTTTAAAGACCATTTTCACGATCATTTCTACATAAGAACTAGTGCCTTCATAATTTACAGTGAACTCCTGATCTAAAAATATATTTTGAAAACCCCGTCCATTTCCTCCATCTATATCAATAGAAATCAATTCGTCTGAAACATTGTTACTAAAATACAAGGAGGAGGGAAAAACAAAATGAATGACATCGCCAAAAAAATTACTGGTAAAACAAGTTGCTGCCAATGCCCTTTCAGAAGAGTAGCAAGAGGAGTCGGCTTTAATGTCGTTGAGTTTATTTTTTTCAGGCACAAGCTTTCCATTCTCCAATGCTTGCTGGATAATTCTTTTAAATTGACAATCAAAAACGGCAATCACATTTACATGTTCACTAATGTATTTTGATTTACTGTATAATTGCAACACCTTAAATGGCGGCAATAAAGAACTATCGCTATTTGCGAATTTCAAAGCGGTGTACATTGTATACCAATCATTGTAATCAATAGATGTAACGAGCTCACGACCATTTACATTTAGCAACAAGGTATCGAATGGCACTCGATCGATAAGCAAACTTGACTTTATTTTGCTGCTGTCGAGTTGAGATAGGTATCCTTTAGGATCAGCATGATAAGCGTCGTTTTGCAATACATTGGCTGATTGCTCCCACTGCGCCAGAGATGCAATAGAATACAAAACCAAACCCAAAGCAAAGCACTTTTTCATCACTCATAATTTTTATTTGTGTTGCGCTGCGATCCACTCCTGCTGCGCCGTCAATGTTTTTTTAATCTCATCAATGACACGTTGTTGCTGCAATATATAAAGCATCAATTCTTCAATCTTCTCCATTTGTTTGCATTGCATATCGCCTAACAACAATCCCTTTTCCTTAATCTCTTCTGCTGACGCCGTGTTTGGCAAGCGGTGGTTTTTAATAATATACTTCGACACTTCCGACAAGGGCATCAACTTATATTCACTGTCAAAAACGTAATCGGGAAAAGTTGCTTCCATCACAGATATTTGATGTGCATAAAAAATTCCATCACTGCCTACTTTAAACAAATCTTTCACAATAGTTCCAGCATTGTATTCTGAAAATCGCATGGTCAACACATTGTTTACTGTGCTTACACGCAGCATTCCCTTCATTGTACCCAAGCCATTATTGTAAATGATGTCCGACAAATTTCCATTCGACTCAAACACAAGGTTTGCATTGCCTGAACTAATTGAACTAATGAGCTTCAATGTGTTTTTTCCATCTTTTAGTTGAACACCTCCATTTTGTTTGAATACCGCTGATCCAATGTACACATTGTGAGAATTAACGCCATCAAAATACCCAGTGCCAAAACGAATGGCCGTAGCTGATGCGACAGTGCGGTTTGCGATTTCAAAAATTTCACCACCCAAATTCGGATTCCAAGTAGTGCCGAGTGCAAACTTTCCCTTGCCTTCAAAATTAATTCCATTGTAGTACAGGTTGAGTTTCCCATATACAGATCCCATGTCGTAAATTCCACCCAAACTCTTTAGCGTGATAAAAGGTTTCGCATCATTGATCTGCAGTGAAGTAGCAGGAATTTCTTTGCCCGTTCCTATACCTACTTTCCCCATTGTTGAAGTTGTAACTGTTGTGGATCCTTGCCAATAATCTTGGGCTTCTATTTTCGTGCACAATGCAAAAACGACCAATAACAATAATACTTTTTTCATATTTCTGTAGCTTGTTGGAACTAAAAAGAAAAACCAATTGAAAAGACCCATGTTTAAATTTTAACAGTGGAATTTTCAAACATGAACAAAACATGTGTAAAAAAATTATGCCATGAAGAAAATGGATAGTGTCACAAATAAAAGTGCGACACGCACAAGAAATTTCCGGGCGTCAAAAGCACCCAAGCATTCAGTAGTTCTATTTTTTTGAACAAAAAAAACTAAGGATAAAGCAAGTACTTATTGCGGAGCCCTTTGTAAAAAGTCAGCTCTTCTTGCCATGAAGCACGAATTTCTTGCTCCGACATTCCTGCGATTATTTGTTTGCGCAAACGATCACTGCCGGCGAGTTGATCAAAAAATTTGGCGTAGGCGAAAAAATTTTCGGTGCTGGTATTTCTATATGCGTCTATTAAATACTGCAAATCTAAACCCTTTGTCCGCAGACTATCTACATTGCTAGCGCGCAAATCTCTACCAAAACATTTTTCATCTTTCAATAATGGATCCATGCTCTTGCCCTTAATTGGTTTGGGAGTAAAAGAAAAAGCAGAGGTTTTGTATTTAGGATGACCATAAGTTTCAAAGGGAAACTCTGTACCTCTGCCTACACTCATGACTGTACCTTCAAAAAAACACAGCGAAGGATACAAATAAATTGAACGCATGTTTGTGAGATTTGGAGAAGGATGTTCGGGTAAATCATACACCATAGCGTGGTTGTAATTTTGCATTTTCACAATCGTCAGCGGACAACGCAAGGTCAATGAATCGTGCAGCCATTTTTCGCCGTTCACCATTAATGCATACTCCCCAATAGTTAAACCATGCACCACTGGAATGGGATGCATACCAACAAAAGATTTGTATTTTTTTTGGAGTACCGGTCCGTCCACGTAATTACCATTCGGATTCGGACGATCAAGCACAATCAAAGGTTTTCCATATTCTGCACAAGCTTGCATCACATAATGCAAGGTTGAAATATAAGTGTAAAAACGAGCGCCAACATCTTGTATGTCGAAAACCAAAACATCGAGAGAATCCATCCACAATTTAGAAGGCTTCTTGTTTTTACCATATAGCGAAAAAAGCGGAAGTCCCGTTTTAGGATCCAACCCATCTTTCACTTCTGCGCCAGCATCGGCATCTCCGCGAAAACCATGTTCCGGTGCAAAAACATATTTAATTTTTACGCCCAAAGCCAATAAAGTATCTACCAAGTGAACATTGTCAATTCGTGCTGTATGATTGGCTATAACACCAACTCTTTTTCCTCTAAGCAAAGGAAGGTAGTTGCTGAAACGCGCAATACCCAATTTAAATGAACTTGAATCGGATTTCACCTCTAACATCTGCTTTTCATCTACAGGTGCAACTGCACTCACTTTAGAAGCACATGCTATTGTAATTATAATGGCAAAAACGAAAACAATTCCTTTTAATAGTCGGGAGCTGAGCATGAATTCTTATTTTTGTAGTAAGTTGAACTTAGAGTTTTTCATAGCAAAACGAATCATACTTGGGAAGAAACATCAATCTTCCCTCACAAAATCCATTGCGAATATAGCCATTATCGGCATATCCTTAGGCGTTACGGTGATGATTTTGACTTTCGCGGTAACCACCGGATTTCAAAAACAGGTAAAAGAAAAAATCGCGAGTTTTAGCTCCGACATTGTTATTTCGTCAAACACCGGCGACTTCTCTTTTGAAAGCACTCCAATTTCGGGCAAACAAAATTTTTACCCACACATCAGTAAAGACCCTGCCTTCTCTCACGTTCAAGTATTCGCCACTAAACCAGGCATTATCAAAACCAAAGAGAACATGCAAGGGATTGTGCTGAAAGGCATAGGCAGTGACTTCAACTGGCAGCTTTTCAATGACAACATCAAAGAAGGTGAAAAATTGAATTTAAGCGATAGCAGCAAATCGAAAGATGCCCTAATATCGCGCAAAATCGCTCAGAATTTGAAATTGAAAATCGGCGATAAATTCGTCATTCATTTTGTGTCGAAAACACAAGGCAACGACGACCTGTTTGCCTACCAACCCACCAAATACGCTTTCTTTGTGAAAGGCATTTACGAAACGGGAATGTTAGAAGAAATAGACAACCGTTTTGTACTCATCGACATACAACACATTCGCAAAATCAACGGATGGCAAAATGGTCAGGTGGGTGGATTTGAAGTCTTCTTAAGCAAAAACACGCTGAAGCAAGATATAAAAAACATGCTCCAACCTGAAGAGATCTTACTTGAAAGTTTGGAGCGTAAAATCTTTGACGATTATTTTTTTATAGGCTCTGATTTGAAAGCAGAAAGCTTGTACACACGCTACCCATCCATGATGAATTGGTTGGAGTATTTGAGTGGTTTGATTTCCATCGTTATTGTGATTATTCTTATTGTGAGCATCATCAACATGTCGTCAGCATTGTTGATTTTAATTCTCGAAAAAACACAAATGATTGGCATTCTAAAAGGAATGGGCATGGCTCAAAATGGTATCAGAAAAATATTTGTTTATCAATCAGCCTTTCTAATTGGCAAAGGAATTTTATGGGGTAATATAATTGGTCTCACTCTCTGCTTTTTACAATTGTATTTTAAGTTCATACCTATGGATCCCAAAATGTACTATTTGGATACCGTACCTATCAACATAAGTGTTTTCCACCTTTTAATTGTCAACGGTATCACTCTGGTGTTTTGCTTATTGATAATGGTACTGCCTTCGTACCTTGCAGCAAAGATTCAGCCTGTGAAAGCGATACGATTTAATTAACAAAACTGATGCTCAATAGCTAAGTAAATGACTTTCGTCATGTTGTAAAAGCGCACAGTTGATCAACTTTGCACCATGACAACAGCGCTTTGTTTTCATTGTGGAGATGCAGTTTTCGAACGATTTGTAGCGAAAGGCAATGTGTTTTGCTGCGTGGGCTGTATGAACGTATACGAATTACTTTCGTCTTCGGGACTCGCAAACTACTACGCCCTTGAGCAAGCACCGGGGTATTCTCCGAAAATCAAAGAAGATGCTTTTGCCTTTCTAGATTTGCCGTCAGCCGTTGAAAAACTGCTTGATTTCAAAAGCGAAAACATTGAAAAAGTTCGTTTGGTATTGCCCAAAATTCATTGCAGTTCCTGTGTGTATTTACTTGAAAACCTGCATAAAATAAAAGAGGGCATTAGCGCTGTAAATGTCAATTATTCGCTTAAAGAAGCCGCAATTACTTACAACCCCAGCAAAACCTCTCTCAAAGAGATAGCGCTCTTACTCAATAAAATTGGTTACGAACCGAGTTTCAAAAGAATTACAGACGATGCCCCAGCCAATGCATCATACAAAAAACAATTGTGGAAAATTGGCGTAGCCGGATTTTGCTTTGGCAATATCATGCTACTTAGTTTTCCTGAGTATCTGGCCATTGAAGAAGTGTCTGATAATTTCAAACTCATTTTTCGTTACCTAAATGTACTGCTCATATTACCTGTACTGTTTTATTCGGGCAGCGAGTATTTCATCAATAGCATTGCTGCTTTAAAAATTAAAAAAATAAGCATCGACGTGCCTTTAGCAATAGGTATTGTAGCGCTTTTCGGACGAAGCATTTTTGAAGTTTTTTCAAACACTGGATCTGGGTATTTCGACACTTTGGCCGGACTCATTTTCTTGCTGCTCAGTGGCCGCTATTTTCAAAACAAGGTCTTTGATCAATTCTCTTTTGAACGTGAATTGTATTCCTATTTCCCCCTGTCTGTTCTTAGCATAGCAGCTGGCACTGAAGAACGCGTGCTGATCGAAGATCTGCAGCAAGGAGACATCATTAAAATCAAAAACGAAGAAATTATTCCTTGTGATGCTGAATTGCTATCGGAAAGCATTACTGCTGACCTTAGCTTCATCACCGGCGAAGCAATGCCTAAAATATTTTCGAAAGGCAGCAGAATATACGCAGGAAGCAAGGTAATGGGACAACCAGGCGAGTTCCGCGTGTTGCAAAAAACCGACAAAAGCTATCTCGCGCGCTTGTGGGACGAAGTAAAATCAAGCGGAAAAACTGACGTGCTCGAATCGCTCACTGGTTCCTTTAGTGCTTACTTCACAAGTTTGGTTTTGATTGTCGCCAGCTCCTCATTCGGTTATTATTGGTTCAATGACAATCTACCTGGCGCATTCAATGCATTAACAGCTGTGCTACTTATCACCTGTCCTTGCGCCTCGGCCTTAAGCGCACCAATGGCCTTAGGAAATGCTATTCGCTTGCTTGCTCGCAAAGGCTTTTATTTGAAAAATGCCTTCGTGCTTGAGAAAATAGCGGGCATAAAAAATGTGGTGCTCGACAAAACTGGTACGATCACAGTGGCTGAAAAAGTAGCCATTTCTTATCGTGGACTGACCATGACAGAGGAGGAATTACAATGGGTTTTCGCAAGTGTTAACGCGAGCAATCATCCTTTGAGTAGAATACTGACAGCTCATTTGAAACAAGACACAACTCCCCTCTCCCCTTCATCGTTTGAAGAAGTTAAAGGCAAAGGAATTGTGTCAGTAGTGGTTAATCAAAAAATAGTTGTGGGTTCAGCATCGTTCACCCATGCTCCTGAAATTGAAAATACCGAAATCAAGGGCTACGGTTCCGTAGTACATGTTTCAATCAATGAAAGATACAAAGGACACTACTTCATTGAAAGCCGCTACCGAGAAGGTCTTTGGGATACATTAGCAACATTAAAACAGTACAAAAATATTTATCTATTAAGTGGTGATCAAGAAGATGAAAATCCCAAACTTGAAACCTTTTTTGCCTCCAACAGAACCTTTAATCAGAGTCCCGCCGACAAAAAAGAGTTCATCCTTAACTTACGTTCGCAAGGCGCAACGATGATGATCGGCGATGGCATCAACGATGGCGTTGCGCTGAAAGTGAGCGACGTTGGCGTAGCAATTTCTGATAATGTGAACTCCTTTTACCCTTCGGCTCATGTCATTTTAGACGGACAAATGTTCAATGAATTACCGCGAATACTGCGTTATTCAAAAACAGTGTTGACGATCATTTATTCCTGCCTGGCTTTATCCTTTTCGTACAATATTGTAGGCATGTATTATGCATGCACTTTGGGAGTAACGCCTTTATTTGCCGCAGTTTTAATGCCTATTAGTTCAATAACAGTGGTGTCACTTGCCGTTGGAGGAACGTACATCGCTTACCGTCGAACATTTAAAACGGTTTAATTTTTTAGCACCTTGTACATTTTGCTCATTCCATTTTGATCGCTAACCGTAAAAAAATATAGGCCTGACGAGAGTCCTTCGAGGTTACTAAGTCCAAAAACCAGGTATTGGTGCGACAGTATCGTTTGGTTTTCATTGCGAATAAGTCGACCGCTGATGTCCATCAATTGAAAAGTCAATTCTTGCTGCTGTGCTGAGTACAATTCAACCCCGATCCGATCGCTAAAGGGATTGCTGCGCAATGAAATTAATAGTGTTTGATCATAACTGTATACATCCATTGAATCAAGCAACATGAAAGCACGCATCAAGTTTGGAATGCCAAAGCCCAACAAAGAATCAGGTGCATTGTACTGACTGGCACATTTTTCAATTTCTTTTTTCAACTGCAAATTACTTAAATGCGGAAAAGCTTGCCAAAGACAAGCTGCAGCACCCGCCATCAATGGGCCCGAAAAAGATGTGCCATTGGCCACCATATATCTATTGTTGACGAAAGTAATCACCGCATCTTGTCCTTGCGTAGCTACATTGGGCTTCACATCACCATCAGACGATGGCCCGGTTGAACTAAAGTAAGCGTATTTAGACGCTGCGTTAACCGCTCCCACGGCAAGCACACTATCAGCATCAGCAGGTGCAACCACATAGTGCCATGGCTTTTGTGCGTCATTTCCTGCACTGGCTACCACGAAAATTCCCTTGCGTGCAGCTGTATTCGCCGCTTTACTCACGAGCGTTGTATTGCCGTTCATATCACTGTATTGATGATTGGTGGAAATATCATCAAACAGCGTATAACCTAAAGATGAATTAATAACATCAACACCAATACTGTCGGCTCTTTCAGCAGCCATTAGCCAATTATATTCTTCAAGCAAAGTTTCTGAGAACTCGTCTTCCGACACAAATAAATAGTAATTGGCCTTTGGAGCAACACCACTAATGTTTTTATTGCTATTGGCTAATATTGACAATACCATTGCGCCATGTATGCTCTTTTCAAAAACAGTTGCATCGTTGTCCACAAAATCCCAGGTGTCTTTTATTTGCCCTCTTGACTGAAGTTCAGCAAAAACCGTAAATCCATTTGGAGCGAAACCTGCGTCAAAAACGGCGATATCCATACCGGCACCTGTGAAACCACGTTCATGTAGAAAGTGCGCATTGAGCATTGCTATTTGATTAAAGCCCTCTCCATAGGGCATCGTCAGAAAACGCGAATCACTATTCTCTTTACCATCAGTGCTTTCCTTTTTAATAGCTCCCAAATATATAGTTGTGAATAAGGATAGTGATTTCACTCCGCTCTTCAAACGTATTTGCGCGCAAATGGAGGTATCGTTCATTTTCACCAACACTGAATTTCGCCACTTGGAATGGTGTGTAATACTAAGCGGAAAAGCGGCAATGTTTTGCAAATAGGATGCTCGAAGCGGCAGATCCAAATAGTCAATAGCAACATTGCGTTGACTTTTTTTCGTCAAACTTTGTTCGCTTAAAAAAGCAGTCGGAATACTGGTGCTATAATCATTGCCTTTATCTGTGAAAGTAAGTTCAAAATAGTAATCACTTTGCGCACACAAAATGTGTTTCAAACACAGAAATGCAAATACAAGCCAGCATCGCTTAATTGTTTCCATGTGACACGTAGCGCTGCTCACAAACAACCCCAGCCTTTATCCGCTGCATAATTGGAATTGCGCTGCCAGATTCTTGAGATTCCACATCAATTACTTTTCGGTATACCAAGCCAATGTGTTTGGCATAAACCTCTTCATAGTATTTTTTAGAAATCTGTAATTCATCGTCAATCTCAACAACGGTTGCTGTAGAATCGAATGCAACACCTGGCAATTTGTATTTCTTGCCAACCTTACTGTATTCGTATACCCAAGGATCAATGGTATTGTAAGCATTGCCATTCCATTTACCACCTTCAACAACAGGAAATTTCAATCGAGTGAATCTAAAACTCTCTTCTACCCGATCAAAATGGTCTTTGAATTTAGTAACGCTCCAAACATTTTTAAAAATCCAAGGCGACGTATTTTTGGGAGTGGTATCGCTGCGCGTATATCGATTCAATCTAAAGGAAAGATTACCAGAAAGATCCGTAAAGGTATCGCCAATTTCTTCTTTCAACTGAAAATTAAAGGTATCAGACCGTTCAGTGAAATCATTAAAATAAATAGAATCAATGTGGTATATGATGTATTGTCCTGTCGCTAAGGGAATAAAAGTAGTGCCACTGTCAACAACAGTATCAATATTCTTGTCACAAGAAGCAATAAAGAAAGTTGCAGCTGCAAAAAAGACTAAAACTTTTCCTCTTTGCTTACGACTCCTTGTTGATTGTAGTATTTCCATGTTCCTTGTTTTTTTCCTTTGCTAAAAAATCCTTCCGCCTTTTTAGTGCCGTCACCATAGTACTCTGTATAGGCTCCATTTTCTTTGTTGTGAACAAATGACGTGCTTGTCGCAAGCTTTCCTTCTGTATAAGTCTGCAAAACACCTTCGCGGTTGCCTTTCACGTAAGAAATTGTTGAATCCAAATCGCCATTTTTGTTGTAATATTTCCATTCGCCATGTTTGGCATTCTTTAAAAAATGGCCTTCGCGTTGAACTTTTCCTTCCTCGTAATAATGCACATAGTTGGTGCTGAAATCAAGATTATACGTTTCTCTGCTGCGCACTACAGTTTCAACTGAATCCCAATATGAAACGCGCTCTTGAGTGGTGTACACAACTTGTCCACCTTCATAAATTTCTTTGTTTTCCTGCTCTCCTTTTTCACTTCTGTAAAGCCATTCACCGTCTTTAACACCAGCTTTGTATTTCCCTATTGAACTGGTAATGTTGTTGCGGTAATAGGTTTTAAAAAGTCCCTCTGGTTTACCCTTTACGAATACACCCTCTTTCATCACTTTTCCGTCATCGTAAAACTCTGCGGTTGACCCTTCCTTCACATCGTTATTCCATGTTTCAAGAGCCGAAACTTTTCCATTACTAAAAAAACTTTTCCAAATTCCGAATTTAACACCACGACGATATATCTCTTGAGAAAGTAGCACATTATCAACGGTATAATAATTCCACACACTGTCTTTTTTTTGATCGTAGTATTTACCACTCGCCATTACTTTTCCATTAGGATAGTATAAGTAAGCAGCAGCCATTTTGCCATCTCCAAAATAATTCAATTGAGATTTCAGCTTACCCGTTTCTTCGTAAAAATATTTGAATTCACCCGTGGGAACTCCATGTTGAAATTGTCCAGTGTATCTTTTCTTGCCGTTTTTAAAATATTCAGTCCAAGCCCCATCATTCTTCCCTTTTTCATCAGGTTTATTAGCGCTTGGTGTTTGAGCAGCGAGCACAAAATTCAACAACAGTAAGGAGAAAAGGAGAATTTGCTTCATTTTATTAATTTTTGTTTGAAGGTAGGCAATTTTTGAGCCAGCTCTTGATCGACCTTCATATATTTTATTAACGGTGCTCTGTAGAATAGTCAAACCTCTTTTTCGATTAAATAGGTATTTCTTCCAGTAGAATTACGCGCTACCAACTCCGCCAGAAAACCAGTCAAAAAGAACATGGTTCCCATCAACATAGTAAGTAAACCGTAGTAAAAACGAGGTCTGTCGGTCATTGGATAATAGCCAGGAACAAATATTTTCTCAATAAGCAACGAAACAGCAATACCGGCCCCAATAAGAAACATCACGATGCCCAGCGTACCGAAAAGATGCAATGGTTTTTTACCGAATTTCGACACAAACATGATCGACATTAAATCGAGAAAACCGTATACAAATCGTTCAATACCTCCAAATTTAGTATATCCGTACTTACGTGCTTGATGTTGCACTTCCTTTTCACCTATCTTACTGAATCCGCTCCACTTGGCAATTACTGGAATATAGCGATGCATTTCGCCATAAACCTCAATACTTTTAACTACTTCAATTTTATAAGCCTTTAGTCCGCAATTGAAATCGTGTAAATAAATACCGGTCATTTTACGTGTCGTCCAGTTGAACAATTTCGTAGGCAGCGTTTTACTCAACGGGTCGTACCTTTTCTTTTTCCAGCCCGACACGAGATCATAGCCCTCTTCAATAATCATTTTTCGCATACCAGGAATTTCTTCTGGACTGTCTTGCAAATCAGCATCCATCGTCACCACCACTCTTCCATTTGCGGCTTGAAATCCCGTTTGCAGTGCGGCCGACTTGCCATAATTTCTGCGGAACTTAATACCGCGCACATTGGCATCAAGGGCGACCAAGTCTTCAATCACCTGCCATGAAGTATCTTTACTTCCATCATCAACAAAAAGCACTTCATAGGAATAGCCGTTGGCCTTCATCACCTGTACTATCCAGGCATGCAACTCTTTTAAAGATTCCTCTTCGTTAAAAAGAGGGATTACCATTGAAATATCTTTCATTGTTATTCCATTGAATATTTACATGTGAAACAATCAGCACATAAATACAGATGCATCAATCTTGTATTTTATTGTCTTCAAAGATAGTTTTTTCTTTCTTTAAGAAAAGACCTACCACCAAGAAGCTAACAAAAGCAAATATTGACCAAACAAAACACTGTACCGCAACATGATACATTGGTGAATAAAGCGCTGCGATGCTGTCGGCTTTTTCAGCGTCAGTGAGATCTTTGTTTTTATTGATTAACACGTTTAATTCTTCAAGTACAGAACTATCTATATACTTAATGTACAAGAAGTTCACAAACCCCACTATAATACCTGCAGCAAAACCAGTCATGAGTCCAACGCGCATCGCATCGCCGAGCATTAAATAGCCCTCTTCTACGCTTTCTTTATAGTGCCGCACAAAAAAATAGGCAAGCACCAGCAAAACTGCAATTTGCACAATTTCAGGATAAGTCATGGTTGGCGCAATGAAATACAAAGCCGCTTCTACCAGCAACAAAGCCAATCCCAGAAGCATTCCATATACGAGCGAAAATCGAAACATTGGAGTCATGCGGCGAAGTTATTAAATAAAGACAAAGGGGCAATACAAAGGCTTTGTTGATTTGTATTGTTCATTTCCCATTTTTTTATACATTTGCCTTGGGGTAAGTCTTGTACGACCAGCTCCTGCCGAACTCCCCCAGGTCTGGAAGGAAGCAAGGGTAGGTGGTTGAGCGGTGCGATGCAAGTAGCTTACCCTATTTTTCTTAAATAGGGATTCGTTTACACGAAGTATTAATTTTTTAAATTGTAACGTGAAGTAGCCAGATCAATTAGTATTAGGCTGCAACATGACCTTAAAAAGAAAGCGCATGAAAACTATCCTCCTCCTTCTTATCACAGTAATGACTTCTCAATTTGTTTGGAGTCAAGGTTCAAGTCAAGATGTAAACAGTGAAGATTATGAAGCACCCTACCACATGTTTCAGGTAGGCGGAGGCGGCTCTTACAATGCCATGATCAACAAATATGGCATCAACACAAAATTCGATTTTAATTTCACCAGAAAATTGTCCTTCGGACCTGAGTTCACCTATTATTTTAGTAATGCAAAAGATACTCGACCCAACTATTTTTACGAAGTCAACCTCACCGGAACTTTAGTGGAATTGGGCAAAGTATCCTTCTTCGCTCTTACTGGAGTAACATACATGCAGTCGCGAATTGCAGCAACGAATAGCTATGGCACTGCTTTTCAAGGCATTAACCTTGGATTTGGCATGCAATACCGTAAAGACTTAATGTCACTCTTTATAATTGAGAAATTAACGAGCAGCAACAGTGACTTGTGGCTGTCTGCCGGTGCTTGCTACTATTTTGACATCAACGCGCTAAACCGCTTGAATAACAAATACAATTTAAATAGAAGAACACGTAAAGAATAATAACTTGAGCTTTTCAAAAAAAATCAGCAAAGAAGAAATACAAAATCTGCCGTTATTCAGCTATAACGGACTGATTGTGAGCGTTGATAACAAACATCAATTTGAAGATGCATTCAAAAAAATGAATGCTGAAAGCATTATTGGTATCGATAGTGAAACCAAACCAACCTTTGTTAAAGGACAATACCATCATACAGCGCTCATTCAATTGGCAACTGCCGATTGCGTTTACTTGATCAAACCACAAAAAACAGGCTTTCCCGACTTGCTCGTTGATTTGCTAGAGAACAAAAACATAATGAAAGTGGGCATTGCAATTGCGCAAGATTTGACTGACATGCGTAAATTCAAGCCTTTCAAAGAGCAGTCTATGTGCGACCTGAACAACATCTGCACCAAATTGGGTTTTGAAAACATAGGCGCAAAAAACCTATCGGCCATATTTTTAGGGCACCGTATCAGCAAATCACAGCAAACATCAAACTGGGAAAATGATCCTTTAACATTGCCTCAAATGCTCTATGCTTCAACCGACGCATGGATATGCAGAGAAATCATGCTTAAATTGCAAGCGCACAACTATCCGATCTAAAGAATCAATTTTTTAGTATCCATCTTTGCGCCTTCTTTTCGAAGAAGGAGTACAAAAGAGATGAGATTATAACAAGTACTATGTAATATAAAACAATATGTAACAAATTAAATGTTGTTCTACTTACCAGCTTTAAATATATCATTGCAATAGGAAATTGCAAAATATAAACCGCATAACTAACATTACCCAAATACACCAAATATTTATGCGAAAACAAACGTGATATAAAAGATTCGTCCATCGCTAGGCCAACTGTTACAAACATAAACAATGGACAAAACAGCCCGGTTGTTAATTTATACACATATTTCACCTCGTTTTGATTTATAAAATAGACAACCAGAAAAGAACCTATTATCCATGTTATGAATGGAAAAATAGAATAGGAATATTTCATCCTCTTTAGTTTCAAAACTATGACACCCGCTAGTATACCAAAAATGAATGTATTTAAATGAAAAAGGGGAAACAAAATAATGAAATTCGTAACATTTTGTGCGTTCTCAAAAAAATAAAATAAATCTCTTTCAACAAAGAATTCCCAATATCGGCATACTCCCCATATACCAAGGGTGAAAATCAACATAAAACTAAAAGTCTTTTTTTGTAAAAAAACAATTAAAAAAGGAAACAAACAATAAAAGAACAATTCAGCTGAAATAGACCATGAAGGGTAATTTATTTTCAATACAACCTCTGGATTCCATGCTTGAATCATCAGTATTTCAGAGACAATTTCATCCCAAAAAAGACTTGAATGCGTCATTAGGATGGTGAGTGTAAGAAGTGACGCGAGTATGTATAACGGGTAAATTCGTGCTAATCTTTTTTTAACAAATAGTCTTGCCGAAAACTTTTCTTTTTCCCAGTAACTAAGAGTCAAAACCATTCCAGATAAAAAAAAGAAGAAACTCACAGCTACATCCGCATTCATCACAACGTTTGACAAATACTGACTGTTAAAGGGATATATTGAATTTCCGAAATGAAAAAAAACAATACAACTTGCAGCAATGAATCGGGTAAAAGTTAACTGAGGAACGTACATACTTTTGAATTTCTTTATAAATCTGTCAATATTAAATTTTACCTCGATTAATCATAAACGTGAATATACAACGATTTATCAATTTCTACCCTCCCCTTTTCGCCACCCAAACTTCAGAGAAGTCTTCTCGCACTTTTCGCAACAACACTTCAATCTCTTCTTTTGTTTTTGCACTTCCACAAGTGATTAAATAAAATCCGTTTTTCTTCAAAAGCACTTCGGACGAATAGCCCTTCGCTAAAATTTCTTTTTGGCAATTTAATGCGAAATCATGGTTTTTAAAACTTCCCGCCACTATAATATAGTCTTCATCATTAGACACAATAACTACCTTCTCTTTCTTTTTTTCTGGCTGAAGTGTGACTTCTCGCGTTTTCTTTTTTTCTTTTTTAGAAAATGGCACAACTGTTTCCTTTTCTTGCTTGGCAAGCAATGCTCTTTGTTCAGCCTTTTCTTTATTTCGCTCCGCCTTCGCAATTTCTTGTTTTACAATGCGCTCCGTTCGCTGCGCATTTTCAGGACTAAATGCCTCATCGAGCAAAGCTGTGAAATCAGTAAACCAATTGTCGGCAGGCGGAACACTGTCTTTTTTTTCTTCCATTGCTGCGGCATCCACTTCAAATATTTCTTTGTAAAAAGCCAACCAATCGTTGTCGTGAACCAATGAAGCATCTTGAAATACTTGCAGCGACCCACTGTAACATGCGACCCACACCTCCCCTTTGTTTTCATCGAGCGTGATGCCAATAGGATGGTATGCCGTTTCTATCCGCTGCTCCATGGTGAAATACTTTGTATTTACTTTCGACAAAGAACTTTCATCGAAATTAACTACATACAACATTTTACCATCGGAACTTAAGGCCATTGACCGGGGTTCACTACCCGTTTCGCAATATGAAACAGCATTGTTCTTTAAATTGATCTTGGCTATACGCGCTTCGTCATTGATCGATACATAGAGCAAATTCTGCTTGGCATCCAAACACAAATGACGCAAGCCAACACCTATATTTTCAATGTAAGAAACCTTCCAGGTCAACATGTCAACCACTGCAATACGACTCTCCCCCATCAGTGAAACGTATATCTTATTTTCAGCGGGATGAATGGCAATTCCTCGAGGAAAACGACCAACGTTTACTATTTTAAAAACCTGATCGTCAACTGTGCTAATCACATGTATATCACCACTGGTCCAATTTGCCACCACTAAAATGTGCAACGCATCATTGGCAACTAAAAATTTTGGTACCGACCCAACTTCCACAGCATCTTCAATGGCAAAATTCCATGTATTGATTTTATAGACAAAACTGTGGTCGAAATTTTTACCCGTGCATTCATCACAACCGGGATGCCTAAATTTCCCACCTTTTATCATGTAATTACTCACCCATAAATATTTGCCATTGTTTGAAAAAGCACCTTCTACTGGCGCTCCCCAATACATCATGGACTTATAACTTGAATCAAATTGCGACAAATCCACATCGTCATGCACTGTTGAACGAAGTTTGTATTTTCGATCAAAAAAACTCACCGTGTGCCTGAACATCATATTTTGAGCGGCAAACATTCCATCACCGCTGTGCACAACTGATTTTGGAGTAATATCTTCACGAATTGTCTTCTTCAACTTCATTCCCCCTTGCGCAAAGATATTCGTCATGTAAAAAAAACAAAATAGCACAAATATGTATCGTTTAGGAATACTCTCCATTTTTATACTATGAGTCATCAACGGATATATCATGCTTGTTTTCTCGCTAACTATAACAACTTATTCAGTTGTTTACATGCGAATAATTTTAAAGTCCTTCAGTTTTTTTACTTCGCCTTGCCTGATGTCAATTTTATCCACTCTTGACAAGGTCGATCCATGATAACATTTCTCAATCATCTCATCCACCACAGCTTGCTGCCCTTCCATCTCCACAGTTACCGTACCATCAAGCTCATTGCGCACCCAACCGGTGATACCGAGAACATTCGCTGCCATATGCACATAATTGCGATAGCCTACGCCCTGCACCCTCCCGCTTACACTTATTGTTGCATTGATTACCATACTGCGATTTGAGATTTAAAAATACGCAATATTCAACTGTACAAAATGCAATTGCGCATAAATTGATAACGCTCCATTGTTAATTGAGTGCGAATGCACACCTACTTCAAACTCTTTTTTTTCGCTTTTGACTATTGACTTTCTATATATTTGCCACATGGCTCAAAGAAGAAACAACTATCCTTTATTGGAAAACATAGAAATACTGGATATCGCCGACAAAGGCAATACCTTCGCTAAGTTCAACGAACTGGCTCTTTTCATCACGGGAGGTGTACCGGGCGACATCGTTGACATTCAAGTCACTAAAAAGAAAAAATCATTTTTAGAAGGCAGGATTGTCAAAACACACCAACTGTCGACCTTACGCGACACTCCGTTTTGCGCCTACTTTGGCGTGTGTGGCGGCTGTAAATGGCAACACATGGCCTACCCCGAACAACTTAAATTCAAACAACGCCAAGTGAGCGATCAACTGCAACGCATAGGAAAAGTTGAATTGCCCGATATCACTCCAATTCTGCCAGCACCTGCCACAAAATTCTACCGCAATAAATTAGAATTTTCTTTCAGTCACTTGCGTTGGTTGCTCGACAAAGACAAAAATTTAGAAGACCAAGGCGAATTGCGCGGCCTCGGTTTTCACGTTCCCGGACGCTTCGACAAAGTGGTTGACATCGACCAGTGCTGGCTGCAACCCGAACCGTCGAACGCCATTAGAAATGGACTTCGCAAATTCGCCCTTGACAACGACTTCTCATTCTTTAATATTCGCGCCCACGAAGGACTTTTACGCACCCTTATTTTGCGCGACACCATGCAAGGCGAACTGATGGTGATTGTTACTTTTTTCGACAATGAACCCGAAAAAATTGAGGCAGTAATGAACTATTTAAAAACTGCTTTTCCGCAAATCACCTCATTAATGTATGCCATCAATCAAAAAGGAAACGACAGTATATACGATCAAAATGTTTTGCTATACAGCGGAAAAGACCATATTATAGAGGACTTTGAAGGCATTCAATTTAAAATCGGACCCAAATCTTTTTTTCAAACCAACTCTAAACAAGCGCTGGAATTGTACAAAATCACCCGCGATTACGCAGGGATCAAGTCGACAGATGTTGTTTACGACTTGTACACCGGAACCGGCACTATTGCCAACTTCGTTGCCCACCAAGCCAAAAAAGTAGTAGGTGTAGAATACGTCCCTGAAGCGATTGAAGACGCCAAGGTAAACGCCCAACACAACAAAATAGCCAATACTATTTTCTTTGCTGGCGATATGAAAGATGTATTAACGGCTGACTTCATCGCACTTCATGGCAAACCAGATGTACTGATCACCGACCCTCCTCGCGCCGGAATGCACGAAGACGTTATTGCCCGTATCATGGAAGCTGAACCAAAAGTGATTGTGTATGTAAGTTGCAATGCCGCAACGCAGGCCCGTGACTTATCGCTGATGAGCTCTAAGTACAAGGTAACTAAAGTTCAAGCGGTCGACATGTTTCCGCACACACATCATACCGAGAGTGTATTGAGGCTGGAGCTGATAGGCTAAACAGTCTTTTGATCAAAAGCTGAAATATTGCAAAAGTTGATGTCTTTCCGAATCATGAAACTAAATGCATTTCAGCAGAGAACAGGTATTTTGCTCAACTCTTTTGAACTTAACGAGTCACACAGAAGACCAGTTCAACTATGTCCCGCAGTAGGTTTTGTAACCTTGCCCGCCATCAGCCGGAGGGGAATGGTATTTTTTTTGCTCTCCATTGTATTGGTAGGGCATTGACAAAACGGCCAACAAATCTTCTGTCGTTTTTAAATTATTTTCTTCCGATGCATCGAACAATGCCGCCTCTACAAGATGGTTGCGCGGAATAACAGTTGGATTACTTTGTCGCATCAAGGCAAATGAACCCTCTACATTTTCAATTGATCTTCTTTTTTGCCAGCGGGCATACCACGCTATAAACACATCATTTTTATAAATTTCTTCTTGCAAAATATCAGCCTCCTGCAAAGCAAGAAAGGTATTGGTATAATCGGCAGCGTGGCTTTGCATCCATTGCAGTAAATCACGAATCAAGGCTTCATCCTCATCTTGTTCAATGGTAAATCCAACTTTATTGCGCATCATGCGCAGCCACTTACTTTCAAATAAAGGAGAAAAAGTATTTAGCACCTCAGTTGCCAAAACAATTGCCTGTTCACTTTCACTGGCTATGAGTGGCAATAAACATTCCGCAAAACGCGTAAGATTCCATTGCGCAATGGCGGCCTGGTTGCCAAAGGCATACCTTCTGTTTGGATCAATAGAACTAAAAACAGTTTGAGGGTCGTAGGCATTCATGAATGCACAGGGACCGTAATCTATCGTCTCACCAGCAATACTCATGTTGTCGGTATTCATCACACCATGAATAAAACCAACGCGCATCCACTGTACAATAAGGTCAATTTGCTTTTCCATCACCTCTGTCAGCAATGACAAAGCTGGATTTTCAGCAACTGACAAATGCGGATAATGGCGTTGGATGGTATAGTTGGTGAAAATCTGCAATGTTTGATGATCGGAAAATTTGCGCACATATTCAAAGGTACCCACCCGAATGTGACTTGCGGCAACCCTTGTTAGCACAGCTCCTTCATGCTCATAGCTTCGCTGAACTTCTTCTCCACTGGCAACCACTGCCAAACTCCTGGTGGTGGCAATGCCCAAGGCGTGCATCGCCTCACTTACAATGTATTCGCGCAACATCGCCGACACCGTCGCACGGCCATCGCCGTTGCGCGAGTAAGGCGTGACACCCGACCCTTTCAATTGTATATCATAGCGAAACCCAGCGTCAGTGAGATGTTCACCCAGCAATATCGCCCTGCCATCACCCAACCTGTTGAAATAGCCAAACTGATGTCCGGCATACGCCTGCGCTATTGCTTGAGCGCCATCAAGCATTGTATTTCCCGATAAGTAAGCTGCCTTTTCAGCATCAGAAAGGGAAGCGAAATTCGCACCGATTTCTTTCGCTAAGTCTTCATTGAAAAACAAAAGCTGAGGCGCACTCACTACTGTTGGCAAACATTCTGCAAACAATTGCTCAGGCAACAAAATATAAGTGTTGTCGAAATTAAAAACGGAATTTATTTTTTTTACCATTATGCATTAGCAATTATACAGACGAAAGATACAACGATTCTATTTTTGTTTCTGACCAAAAACAAAAATTTACTGATCGTGCAACACTTATACAACTTTTTATTTGACACTTCGATACTGACAATTGCGGTAAAACCCGAAATATGAAGAGTGCAATCACACCGCCTTACATTTATTTAAGAGGTATTTTTCATACATTTAATTAGCAATTGAAAGTATTATGGCCCTCAGAATAGACAAATATATTTGGTGCGTGCGTTTGGCAAAAACGAGAACCTTAGCTTCTGAAATGGTGGCAAAAGGTAAAATAAAAGTCAACAAAAGCAGCACTAAACCTGGCAAAGACGTTAAAGTTGGCGACCTTATTTCACTGTCTAAAAACGCCGCTGTTTTTGAATACAAAGTTTTGGCGCTGCTCAACAAGCGCGTTGGCGCTCAGTTGGTGGGACTCTACCTTAAAGACAATACGCCGCCAGCGGAAATTGAAAAATTTAAATTATACCAGCAAAGTCAAGCGGCCTATCGCGAAAAAGGAAATGGAAAACCGAGCGGCAAAGACCGTCGAGATTTAGACTCTTTTTTTTCGTGGGAAGCAGACGACAGCAATGACGAATGATCGCTGCGCCGCAATTCAAACTATTGCAACAACAAACGATGCAAAGTAAACTTTCCTGACGACGCAATTGCTTTCACAAAATACACGCCACTGCTCTGGCCTATCAGCGAGTAATTTAAATTTTTTTGCACCAAAAACTCAGACACCTTTTCACCCAACACATTGAACACTTCAATTCGCTCCGCAGCATCGCTAATTCCAACGATTGAAAAAAGTCCGCTTGTTGGATTCGGATATATAAAATTGACCGCTTCCCCCTCTTCAAGCAGTGCCGCACTTAAAGGCAATTGCCGCTCATACGCTCCCAAATCAAATGCATTGTCGCTTGGACGAGCATTATTGTCGAAATCAAACAACACATCAACAGACGTCCCAGCATCGATACTCGAAGAATTTTCTGACAAATGAAAATCGCGCTGTGCTGCATCTACAAAAACAGGATCACCGTAAATACTATTAGCGTCTTTACCCGACAAGGACTTAAAATTTAGCACATCGCTTTTACCTGAAGTGAAAACAATGTATGGATCCACGATTGAATCATTGGTATACAACACGGCCAACAACTGCGTTTCTTTTTCAGTAAATACCGCATTGTAGTTTAACGTTAGGGCCGCCACATCAGTATTGTATTTATAAATGAGATAAGTAGGATAATTCTTTCCCGCTGCTGAAGAACTGTAAAAAATATTGTTCCTAAAATAAATCTCTGTGTTTGCAATATTGGTAAATGACAAATCCACGTGCGCTCCATGCTTGTCGGGACGCTCCTCATAGCCCCAGCCAGCGCCTGCATCATAGCAAGTATTGTTCTCAAAATGAATGTTGTTGTATGTCGATGTATTCGAATTGTCATAGCCCCAAAAATCAAGAGAAGCCAAACCACTGTTGTAAATAATATTGTTGTAGAAATAGATATTGTACATCGACGCGTGGTCAACAAACATTTCACAGCCCACAGCACAGTCGTACATCTCTCCTATTTCATTGTTTCTAACGATCATGTCGTGCGAATTCCCATTAAATTCAATGGCATTTCCCCAGCGAATGTTTCTGCTGGGACTATACTTTTGGGCGTGATCCACGTCTCCTCCGCCCATGTATGTGATTTTTAAATTTTGAAAAATCAAATGACTTGCCGTCGATCCTTTAATACAATAGCTGCCTCCATATTTAAATTCTAAATTTTCTACCACCATGTACTGTTGTCCTGCAAAAGTGACCATATAAGTATTGATAGCACATTCCATATCACTGTATAATTCAGCCGGGTTTTGGGCAGCATAAACCATCAATGTTTTGGTGTTGGATCGGTCGTACCAAAAATCGCCTTGCGCTTTTAAATCCACTTTTGCCCATTTCTTATGACCCATTGAAGTGCTGCCATTCGCTGACAAAATAATATTGCCGATATCGGAATCAAAAGTGACTGTTGTTCGCCAAACATTTGTGCTGTCGTTCACCCAATCACTGCTTTTGTTTTTATTTACCGAGCCTAAAATAAGCGGTTTTGCCCCCAATCCATAACTGGTAAAAACGATGTATTGACCAGCACTCCCCCCTTTTCCTTTGATGTTTCCGCGCCAGCTTTGTCCGCATTTAAATTTCACGGAATCACCCGCTGCAAACCAAAAACCATTTACCTTCTCTAAGGTTTTCCATGCCAATGCAGGAGAGTTTCCCGCTTGTGCATCATTGCCCAAAGTATCAATGAAGTAAGACTTCGCGCTGAGTCCTATTGGTAAGACAAACAGACAAAACAAAACACGAATGCATTTATTAAAAAGTATCGAATAGCTCATAACAGCAAATAACAAAACAATTATATGCATACAATACGCAACAAACAAAGATGGTTGCCTCTATTCATAATATTTTACGATTGAGTGACTCATGAATTAAGTTTTATTTCCTCAGTATATTTCAATGTCATTATGTCGAAAAGAGTAAACTGGAGCCGCCACTATTAACTGGCAACAAAGTATTATTTCGTACAAAACAGGCGCAAAATTGTGCGCTTTTCCTTACATCTTGCTAACTCAAACAAAAAACCATTTTCTTTGAATAACAGATAGAAAACGGCTTGAACAAAATACTAATGCATTTGAACAAAATTCCAAATGCGTTTTTCACTGCGCTGCCTAACTTGCTCGCAGAAATAAAACTACACTAATGAAGAAAAAATTACTTTCTGCAGCTCTAATTTTAGCGATCGCTGCTATTCAAGCACAACCATTATTAACTGACGTGGCAGTGTACGACGATTTTTCGACAAAAACCGAATACAGTGCTGAAGAACAAGGCACAAGAGGGATCTACTGGTGGGTTACAGCAGGAAAACAAGTGATCACTAGAGATTCTGAAAACAAACAACTCGATGTTAGCATGTCGCAAGTTGCCTATCAATACATACCATTTGGTGTTGGTTTTGGCACAACGGCTGGCAAACCAAATACGATAGACCTTAGTGGTGATGGCACGTGGTCTTTCGATATTGAGAATACTGGAAAAGAAGGTTTGTCTATGCGTGTCGCTTGTCAAGACGACAGCAATAAACTCGTTGACTGTGCGCCAACACCAGCGGGAATGGCATTCGATCCTATTTGGAAGTACCAAACACAAATCCTTATTCCAGTTGGGCAAAAAGTAACTTTCAAAGCAGGCACACCCAATGGTGCTGGCGGCGGCATCAATAACAATTGTGATTTCGCCAACGGTGTGTGGGGTGACTACGGCACACCAACCTATCCACACATTGGCTCAAAAATCAGAAGAGACTGTAATCTTGCAAAAATAAAAGGGATTAACATTACCGTGCTCAGCTCTGAAAAGAACAATGTCAACCAACATGCGCTATCGTTAATTAATGGCTTGTTTTCTATCTCTAATTTCAGGGTAGGTGCTGCCGGCTCGGCAGGCACCGAAGAATACAGCAAAAAAAAACAACTAATGTTGTATCCAAATCCAGCAAATTCATCACTTACAATACAAGGCGAAGGTCAAGTGCAAATAACAACCATACTCGGGCAAGTTATATACCGCAACGCCATCAACAACTCTATCACCATAGACCTCAGCACCTTTGATGCAGGTATATATTTTGTTGACAATGGTCATCAAATACAGAAATTAGCAATAGAAAAATAACAAAACAATAAAAGACAGCAATTATGGAATACAGACGGTTTGGAAGAAGCAATTGGCCTATCAGTGAAGTTGGCTATGGCATGTGGGGACTGGCCGGATGGTCAGGCTCGCAAGAGTCGGAATACAATGCCGCCCTCGACCTATCGGTAGAAATGGGATGTAATTTTTTTGATTCAGCTTGGGGCTACGGCGAGGGGTTGAGTGAATCAGTACTCGGTAAATTGATGAAGCGCCACAGTCCTAAAAAACTGTACGGCGCCACTAAAATTCCACCAAAAAACTTTAAGTGGCCTTCTAAAGGAGAATACCAATTGAAGGACTGTTTTCCGTATGAACACATTATTGAATACACCGAAAAGAGTTTAAAAAACATGCAAGTAGAGCGCATCGACCTGCAGCAATTTCATGTTTGGGAAGACGCTTGGGCCGATCAAGACGAATGGAAAAATGCAATTGAAAAATTGATTAAAGATGGAAAAGTACAGCACTTTGGCGTTAGCGTGAACCGCTGGGAACCTAACAATTGCTTACGTACCTTAGAAACAGGACTCATTGATTCGGTTCAAGTCATTTACAATATATTCGATCAAGCTCCGGAAGACCAATTGTTTCCACTGTGCAAAAAACTTGACATCGCAGTAATTGCTCGTGTACCCTTTGATGAAGGTACACTTACTGGTACCTTAACTAAAGACACCGTATTTCCTGCAGACGATTGGAGGAGCACGTATTTTGTACCTGAAAATTTAATTGCCAGCGTAGAACGTGCCGACAAATTAAAACCACTCTTACCTCTCAATACAAGTTTGGCTGAAACTGCACTTCGCTTTATTATGGAAAACCCTCAGGTAAGCACCATGATACCAGGCATGCGCTCGATAAAAAATGTAAAAGCAAACATGTCGACCAGCGACGGAAAAAAAATGAATACTTCCCTTTCAAAGGTACTCAAGCACCATCGCTGGGACCGCGAACCAACGGAGTGGTCACAATAAAAAAACAAAACAAAGAAGAGTACTTATTAATCTTTACACCCATGACAAAAAAGTTGAAAATGAAAAATACAATAGCAATCATTTTATTGAACAGCGTAGGCTTTTGCGCTTTTTCACAAACCGTCGATGAAGCACAAATTGACAAGATCATCAGCCGTATGAGTGTGGAAGAAAAAGTAGGACAAATGACCAACATGACTTTGGCTACCATTGCTTACGAAAAAGACGGCACAGTGATGATTGATCAAACTAAACTAAAAGAAGCTATTGCAACTTACCATATTGGCTCCTATCAAAATGTTTTGAACCACGCCTACTCCATTAAAGAATGGCACCAATTGCTTGATACTATACAAAGTGTAACGCTGCGCCTAGAAAAACATAAAATCCCATCTCTGTATTGTATTGATGCAGTGCACGGCACTACTTACACCAAAGGATCTACCTTATTTCCACACAACCTCGCCATGGCTGCAACACGTAACCTAGATTTGGCAACCTTGGGCGGACAGGTAACGGCGCTAGAAACCAGAGCAACGGGCATTCGCTACAACTTCTCGCCTGTATTGGATGTGGGTCGCCAACCACTATGGCCGCGATTCGCAGAAACTTTTGGAGAAGACACCTACCTTGTGAAAACAATGGGACTTGCCACTATTAAAGGATACCAAGGAACAAATTTAAAATCAACATCTTCAGTTGCCGCATGTATGAAGCATTTCATGGGCTACTCCGTTCCCGCATCAGGAAGAGACAGAGCTCCTGCATACATCAGCGACATTCAGTTGCGCGAATATTTTTTACCACCATTCAGAGAAGCTGTTTTAGCAGGAACAAAAACTGTCATGGTAAACTCTGCCGAAATTAATGGAATACCTGTGCACTCCAACCACTATTTACTCACTGACGTGTTAAGAACTGAATTGGGATTTAAAGGCGTAGTAATTACCGATTGGGAAGACGTTAAAAAATTGGTGGAAAGACATCAAACAGCTCAAACATACAAAGAAGCCGTTTTTCAATCGGTCACAGCTGGTATTGATTTATGCATTGTTCCAATGGACTATGACTTCACTAAAAATTTAATCGCTCTAGTAAAAGAAGGTAGAATTTCAGAAGAAAGAATTAATGTTTCGGTGAAAAGAATTTTAATGATGAAAATGGAGTTGGGATTGTTTGATCATCCTTACGTGGAACAAGCCGCAAAATCACAACTTGGAAAACCTGAATACAGAAACAACACTTTAGAAGCCGCGCGAGAAGCAATCACACTGTTGAAAAACGAAGGAAATATTTTGCCTCTAGCTAAAAACAAAAAAGTATTGGTACTCGGTCCAACAGCAAATTCAAAAACAAGTTTGAATGGCTGTTGGTCATACACTTGGCAGGGGCAAGACGCCAGTTATTTTGACGTAAAGGACTTAAGTATTCTCAATGCAATAAAAGAAAAGGTAAGCGGTGAGGTGCGATATGTAACGCAAAAAGAATACGAATCCAACCCTTTATTGGCCAATCAATTCGACTATATTGTTGCCTGTATTGGTGAGGATTCTTACGCTGAAACACCAGGAAACATCAAGGATTTAGAATTACCTTCGGATCAAAAAGAATTGGTTAAAACTTTGGCGCGCTATGGAAAACCAGTCATTATGGTGTTGGTAGAAGGTCGTCCGCGAATCGTGCGCGACATTGAACCATTGTGCCCCGGTATTCTTATGGGCTACTGGCCTGGTCCACAAGGAGGGACTGCGATTGCAGATGTTTTGTTTGGAGATGTAAATCCAAGTGGGAAATTACCTTTCACCTACCCACGCAACAGCGGAGACATATTAACCTATGATCACAAATTATTAGACGAAGCCGTTGAAGTGCAAAGCCCATACAGTTACCGTTATGAATTTACGCCGCAATGGCAATTTGGCCATGGCTTGAGTTACACCTCTTTTTCCTACGAAAATTTAAAAATAAGCAGCGACACGCTTCGTGGAAATGCTATTTTGAAAATTTCAATAACAGTTAAAAATACAGGAAACAGAGCAGGAAAAGAAGCAGTAGAATTGTATTCAAGAGATGTATTTGCTTCTATAACACCACCCGTAAAACGATTAAGAAAATTCACTAAAATAAATTTAGAAGCTGGCGCTGCACAAGAAATAGTTTTTGAATTAAGTGCTGCCGATTTGTCTTTTGTAAACAAAGATTTAAAGTGGGTGACAGAAGAAGGTGACTTTGAAGTACAGGTAGGTGGATTAAAAAAGACTTTTTACTACAAATAGAAAAATGATTGTCCGCAATCGCACTTATAACTTTAAGGATCTATCGCCACTTTAAGAACACAGGATATGCAATTCGGATAAGCATAAGCGGTAATTCGCGTTGAAATAACACTTTTATCAAGTGCACACTAAACGATGAATCACAGAGCGAAACAACAAAACCAATCTCTTGAATTACCATAAAAAAAAGTCCAACACCTTCGTGTTGGACTTTTTTTATGTATCATTTACAAAGAATTAATTATCACCATAACTGTGGTAAATCAAGCTTGCCGCTCCAAGAATACCAGCATTTTCTCCATCAGACGCTTTTCTAAATTCAATGCCATCGCAGTAATATGCAGGTAGATTTTCTCGAATTGTTTTTTCTGTTTGTGGAATAAAAAAATCGAAAGCTCCGGCAACCCCTCCTCCAATTACAAATTTATTGACGTCAGAAAAACGCATCATTGAAATCAAACCATAACCCAATGCTTTTCCAACATGCTCCCAAACAGCTAAGGCAAGTTTATCCCCTTTTGTAGCGGCTTCAAAAATTAGTTTTGGATTGATGTTTTGTTTACTCAAGTCTGACGTAGCGAAGGCTGGATCTTTTGCTAAATTATTAGCGTACTCCGTAATTTGATGTAAACCCAAATGCTGTTCCACCGTTTTACCTTCCATTGGTGTAAACATGTGTCCTACCTCAGTAGCATTTCCGCGCGAACCCAAAAATAATTTCTTATCACAAATATATCCTCCACCAACACCAGTGCCAAGTGAGATGAACAAAAAGTCAGTCATGCCCTTTGCTTCACCAAATTGCAATTCGCCTAAGGCAGCGCACTTTGCATCGTTTTCAATTTTAACAATGAGTTTAGGCAGTTCCTTTTTGAATTTAGCAACCACTTCCTCATTGGCTACACCTGGCACATTGGGCAGTAAAATAACGTTTTTTCGGTCTTTGGAAACCAAACCAGGAAATCCTATCCCAATGCCTTCCACTTCTGGAAATTCAGCAATAATGCTTTTTACTTCCTTAATCATTGCATCTGTAATTCCTGCCGCAGCTGCTTGCATCGTATCGATGCGCTTGGCAAAAGCAATTTCACCATTCAGTTTAATCACTCCAAATTTGATGGTCGTACCACCAACATCAATTCCTATAACCATTGTTTTATGTTTTCAGATTTTGTTTTCGAATATATGCTTTATTAAGTAATTGTAAATTATACAACTATTCTTTTTCGAAACTTTTGAATAAAATCTAGTGACATTGAACAAAATCTTAATGATTATCCGCAATTGCACCAGTCCTATGACAGAAGTGGCGATTGGTCCTTCGGGGTACTTCAGGAGGACAATCATTCTCAAAAAACAATATGTGTAAAATCGTTCGCTTTTGTCCTCCTGAGATTTGAGATTAAGAGGAGAAACGAAATTTCGGTTTTTGAAGGACCAATCGCCCTAAACATAAATCTACTGTTACGATTCCACATAATCATAAATCTTAAGACAGGATATTACTTTAACTGCCAATCGGCATAAAACTTTTGCACCACATAAAATGCCTTTTTCCTATCTCCATGTTCAGAGATCAATCCTTTTCGGTTCCAAAAATTTTGAATGGATGGCAACGGTCGTCGCGGTGAACGAAAATCAGCCAATACCCAAGGTGAAACTCCTCTCAAAAAAGGAATGCGCTGCAGCATGGCAAGTTGGTGTTTAAAATAATTTTCCTGATACTCTTCGGTAAAGCGAACGTTGTTGGCGCCATGCATTCCGAAAGCAGCATCGGCTCCAGTCTCGCTAATCACCAATGGCTTATTGTATTTGGTAGTCCATGAAATACTGTCGCAGGCCTGCGGAGTTTTATCTCCATACCAACCAATGTACTCATTGCAACCAAGAACATCAAGATACGCTCCCAAAGGATCGTCAATCATCATCGTGTTTTTGTCGGAAGTATGAATTTCCAACGCAGCAGAAATCAACCTCGTGCTATCAAGTTGTCTTGTGGCATCCACCAGTGCTTTCAAAAAAGTTAGTCGAGGCATGCTTAAAGGAGTTTCATTCGCCATTGACCAAATCATCACGGACGCTTTGTTTTTGTCACGTGTAATCATTTCAGTCAATTGCTTTTTCGCGTTTTCTAAAACCAAAGGATTGCTCCATTCTATAGTCCAGTATACTGGGATTTCCGACCACACGACCAATCCCAATTGATCAGCCAATCGTGTCATGTTTTCATTGTGCGGATAATGCGCCAAGCGTACATAATTGCAGCCGAGTTCCTTTGCCCAGCCCAGCAGCAAACGCGCATCTTCCATACTGTAGGCGCGCGCGCCACGGGTGGGCACTTCTTCATGAATACAAATTCCTTTGAGCAACAATTGTTTTTTGTTCAATAAAATATCATGTCCCTTTGTTTCAATGCAACGAAAACCAATTTGATCTTCTAAGGTGTCATTGCCAACAATAACTAACACTTTATACAATTTCGGATTTTCAGGCGACCACAATATCAACTTCGTTTTTATAGCTATTGGCGCAAGTCCTAAGGCATCACTTGTTGTTTCAAAATCAACTTTCGCATCAGGAATGCATACTTTTATTTTTTGTGATTTATTGGCGCCGTTTAATTGAACCCAACCACTAATTTCGTTGAGACTTCCTTTTTTCAATTGAATATAGGTGTCCTGCACAAAAGTATTTTCAACTTCAATCAACTGCACATCCCTTGTCAGTCCTCCGTAATTCCACCAATCTGTATTCAATGTAGGTACGCCGTCTTTGCTTCGCTTATTGTCGGCTTTGACTACCAGGTAATTGTCTTTCTCTACGAGCAAATCCGTGATTTCAAAATTAAATGGCGTGAATCCTCCCGTGTGCTCACCAATTTTTTTGCCATTCAAATAAATGTGTGCTTTATAATTGACAGCACCAAAGTAGACAAATACTCTTTTTTGCTTTTCGCTCTTTTTGTAATCAAAAGACCGCTTGTACCAAATAGTGCCTTCGTACCATTTTAACATTTCCATCTGCGAATTCCAATCGCCAGGAACATATAATTCATCAGAAGCATCAAAATTATATTCAACCAGCTGTGATGGATCAGCAGCTTTTTCATTCTTAAAATAACCGGCAGCACTCTCTTCGTAGCGGTAATTGTAAAAACCATTTTCATATGGATCGACAATGATTTTCCACTTACCATTGAGCGACTGAGTTGATCTATTATCGGTATTGGTAATCAAAGTATTTTGCGCTGACACAAAAGTCTGGAGGAACAAAAAAAGTGTTGCTATTTTCATTTCTATTTTCATAATTACATTTTGATTATTTATTAAAAA
Source organism: Flavobacteriales bacterium (assembly GCA_947444925.1). Taxonomy (GTDB): domain Bacteria; phylum Bacteroidota; class Bacteroidia; order Flavobacteriales_C; genus JAHEZL01. The sequence continues at coordinate 33,006 of CANFBW010000023.1, forward strand.
AACAGCTCGTTAACGTACACGCAATGATAATGAATATTTAAATGTGACTTGTATAAAGTGTTAAAAAAAATACTTTTTTGCTAACTTTCTAAATAAAATTGACCATGCATTATCTTAACAAAGTGAGATATCCACTTTTCTCAAAAGCTTTGTTTGTCAAATCACTATAGTTCGCCACCCAATAGTAAGTACCTGAAGACGCTAAATTATTGCTCACCAATCCATCCCAAATTGGAATTTCAGTTTTCTTTTCTTCAAAGACTTTAATCCCCCATCTGTCGTAAATCACAAAATGCATAAATGTCAAATGCGTGTTGTAAAAGGAAATATTTCCTGAATTAATCTCTTCTTCTGTGTTGCCACAAGGCCTAAAATCATCGTTTATTCCATCACCATTTGGTGTAAATACATTTGGAAAACAAAGACTCATTGAATCACAATATGCAGTCACTACAATTGTGTCTTTGGATTGACATGAAAACGCATTGCTCACCGTTACTATCACTTGCTCTGCTTTTGTGTAAACAATAGTTAATCCCTTACTCCCATTGGACCACTGCACACTGCTGTATATATTTGGAAGTGTATCCGTTAATGTTTTACCTTCTGCAAAACAAGCACTAACATCCGGTCCTAAATCTACCAATGGCTTTGCATTGACAGCAACCACAATTGTATCTTGCCATGAAGCATAGCAATTTGTCACATCCACCAAATACTGCGTGGGCAAGGTGGGAAAGAGAAATGGCTTGGAAGAAGTTGTTGATGTAATGTTGCTATCAGGAGACCAGTTGTAGGTTAAATCTCCTGAGATATCAATTTGTATACTATCGCCTGCGCATATCGTGTCAAATATTTTTTTGTACGGCACAAAATGAAAATCACGAATTATTTGCTCATTTTTAGATCCACCAGTTGATGCCGTAAAACCATAATAAACGTTTGGATTTCCTGCAAAAACATTGGCAATAACATCATTCGTGTACGACAAACGCAACACACAGTCAAAGTAAACATCCAGTGTTTTGGTTGTCGCATTCCATTTTACACGTGAAGTATGAAATTGCCCATCTTCAATATTTACAGAAGAAGCACTCGCTTGAATTGGTCCTGCCAAAGTATTTAACGTATTGTGATCAACATTGCCATTTTTTTCAATGGCAATATGATCGGCAACAATGTCGTAGGGCGTATTTTGATAGGTGTCGTACTCCACAATTAAAGAAGGCGTCACACCACCCACTCCCAAACCCAATCCAGCATTTCCAATATTTGTACTTAAAGGTTGTAAAGTAAAAGTCATGCCGTCGGCGCCTGTTGCATCATGTATTCCGAAATACAAATCAAAATACAAATCAAAGGAATTGTTGAGATCAATTTTGTTGTTGTTCCAAACGCTTCCTTCCTTCCACAATGAATCTGGTGTAAGCTGGTATGTTTTGGTTCCGGTTTGAACAGCTTTGCCTACCAAAGAATACTGAGCATTCACAGTACCAATAAGCATCATAATAAATACTACAACACCTATTGTGCTTCTATTTTGTAAAGAAAAAATCATACTTACGCTATCTATCAAAAACAATTATATCAACTTTAAGTTTGTGCGTACGCAAAAAACTACAAATGGTTATGGTGCACTTTCGAAATGCTGTCAATATTTTATAACACTGTTCGCTCTAATTTTTTATTATATAAATGAACAAGCAACAAAGCGGGCAAATATGCGCAGCTTGCAAATACGAATAAAGGCATAGGACCAAACTCCTGATACACAAAGCCTGTAGTTGCCGCTACAAGCATGCCAACTAAAGCCCCCATCATTGAACCAAAACCTACTACTGAAGCAACAGCCGACTTTGAAAAAGAATCAGAAACAGTTGTAAATAAATTGGCACTCCACCCCTGATGAGCAGCTGTAGCTAATGCTATCAAAGCGATGGCAATATTTAAGTTCGAGGTCATTGAAGCAAAGAAAATAGGAGTTACCGCAACACCGCAAATCAACATTGTTAACTTGCGCGCCTTGTTGGTCGACCACCCTTTTTGCATCAGGCGCGACGAAAACCACCCACCAGCCACGCTTCCCACATCAGACAATAAGTAGATCACAATCATTGGCAAAAACATCGCCTTTAAATCTACGTGGTGTTGCTCTTTAAAAAAAATAGGGAGCCATGTGAGATACAAATACCAAACTGGATCAGTGAGCATTTTGCCGAACGCAAATGACCAAGTCTGCCTTAGTCCAACAATCTTCTTCCAAGGTGTTTTTGCCGTGCCTTCCTCCTCTTGATCACTTTTGATATATGCTAATTCAGCAGGCGACACACCTGGATGCTCATCTGGTTTCTTGTATGTCAACAGCCAAAAAAAAAGCCATACAAAACCCAATGCACCAGTGACAATAAAAGCACTTTGCCATCCATAATTCAACACTAAAAAAGGAACAAGTAAAGGCGCAATGATTGCGCCAATATTTGAACCTGCATTAAAAACACCGGTAGCAAAAGAACGTTCTTTTTTTGGAAACCATTCCGCTATCGTCTTCACGCACGCCGGAAAATTTGCAGCCTCCCCAATGCCTAAAAAAACACGACCAATACCGATACCCACTACGGATTTAGCCAAGGCGTGTCCAGCAGCTGCAACACTCCATAAAACGATGGCAAAACCAAATCCTTTTTTGCTTCCAAACCTATCGAGTACAGTACCCATTACCATAAAACCCAATGCGTATGCCCCTTTAAAGGCCGCATCTAAATAACCAAAAATTTCTTTATTGAGCGAACCATCAGGATTGGCCAATCCAACTGCACGCAAAAAACCTTCATCTGTCACCACCAGCGACAACACCTGACGATCAATATAATTGATGCTTGTTGCAAAAAACAACAAAGCAACAATACGCCATCTGTACATACTTGTTTTTTCCTGCATGCGCTTTATTGAATAGATTGTTTTATTGTTACTGAGTTTGCTATTTCTGGAAATTCAAAATACGACACAGCATTATTGTAACACACGTTTTCAACCATGTTGCCAAGCATAGCATAATCTTCAGGTATTTCGCCACTCAACACATCGGCTGCAATTTCTTGACATAGGATTCTGCGAAAATACTCGTGACGTGGATGCGACAAAAAACTTCTACTATCGGTGACCATCCCCACAAATTGGCTCAACAATGAAAAGTTCGACAATACATTCAACTGCTGAACAATGCCTTCTTTTTGATCTAAAAACCACCATGCGGCACCGTATTGCATTTTTCCTTTTTGTCCGCCATCATTGAAATTAGCGATCATTGACGCCATCATTTCACTGTCTTTGGGATTCAAATTGTAAAAAATACTTTTCGTCAATGAACGACACATACTCAGCTTGTCTAAAAATCGCTGCATGGGCGCACAGTGGTCTCCTGCCCCAATAGAATCGTAACCCGCATCAACACCTTGAGCAGCAAGCATGACTGAATTGTTGTTTCTAATGGCGCCAACATGAAATTGTTGCACCCACCCTTTTGCATTATTCATCACAGCAAGCTCAAACAAAACACAGGACTTGAATTGTGCAATTTCTGTCGTTGTCAGGGGAAGTGCAGCCATTCCTTTTTGAAAAATATCTTCCACTTCTTGGTCTGTATAAACACTTGCATAAAAAGTTTCTATGCCGTGATCCGATAAACGACAACCATTGTTGTGAAAAAAATCGTGGCGTTTTTTCAATGCTGCTACAAAATCAAAAAAAACTAAAATCGATTGTCCATTGAGCAACTCCAATTGCCGCACCCAACTCACAAACTGTTCACCACATTCAATATTCATCGCCTTGTCGGGACGAAAAGTGGGATACACTTTAATCTCAAACTCCTCTTTCCTAAGCTGTTCATGATACTGCAAATGATCCAGCGGATCATCAGTGGTACACAACACTTTTACACGCATTTTTTTAAGGAGGCCTCGCACCGAAAACTCTTTTTGCTGAAGTAAACGTGAAGCTTCATTGTATACTTCCTCAGCTGTTTCTGGACACAACAAAGTATTGATTCCGAAATACTTTTTGAGTTCTAAATGTGACCATACATAAAGCGGGTTGCGCAAAGTAAAGGGTATTGTTTCTGCATATTTGAGAAATTTATCAAAGTCATTAGCAGTTCCAGTGATGTATTTTTCGTGCACACCACATGCCCGCATAGCCCTCCACTTATAATGATCACCCGCAAGCCAAGCTTCCGTTAAATTAGCGAATTGTTTGTCCTCGGCAATGTCACGCACCGACAAATGACAGTGGTAATCCACAATAGGCATAATTTCCGCGTGTTCGTGGTACAACTTTTTCGCTACAGTACTTTGCAATAAAAAATCGGCATTTAGAAAATTGTTTTCCATAGTATTTATTTTTTTTGCTGCGCAAAACTGCGGGCAATCCCCATTTCTAAACCACGCAATTCAGCCAAACCTTTTAGGCGGCCAATAGCAGAATATCCAGGATTGGTATTTTTATTTAAATCGTCTAAAATTTGGTGACCATGATCGGGACGCATGGGAATATGCACATCACTTCTTCCTTGAGAAATACGCAACTCTTGTTGTTTCTTAATCGCCAAAAGTACTTCAAACATATCCACATCACCCTCAAGGTGATTCGCTTCATAAAAGCTGCCGTCAGCTTCGCGCTGCGTGCTTCTCAAATGAACAAAGTGCATGCGCGCGCCGTGGCGGCTTATCATTCCTGCCAAATCATTGTCGGCGCGAACACCAAAAGAACCCGTACACATCGTGAATCCGTTGCTGAGCGAATCAATTGCATCAAGCACAAAAATTAAATCTTTTTCAGTACTAACAATGCGTGGCAAACCAAGAATCGGAAATGGAGGATCATCTGGATGTATGGCCATCTTCACCCCATTCTCTTCAGCAACCGGAATGATGGCATTTAAAAAATTGGCAAGGTTTTCACGCAAGGCCGCAGCATCAATTGCGCTGTACTCATTTAGTTTATTTTGCAGATCCTGCAATGTATAAGACTCTTCTGATCCTGGCAATCCAGCCGCAATATTGTTTTGCAGCACAGTCTTTTCATCAGCACTAAGCATGCTTAAATATGTGCGCGCTTGAATCAGCAGTTCGGGCGTATAGTCGCGTTCTGCAAAAGGTCTCTTAAGCAAGAAAACATCAAACGCAGCAAAGGCAACACGATCAAAACGCAGGGCTTTACTTCCGTCTTTCAAAGCAAAGGAAAGATCGGTACGCGACCAATCCAACACGGGCATGAAATTATAGCACACAACAGTAATACCACATTGCGCTAGATTCCGAATGGAATTTTTGTAATTTTCAATGTAACGCAAATACGCTCCCTTTCTTTTTTTGATGTCTTCGTGCACCGGCACACTTTCTACTACCGACCAGAGAAGACCTGCTGCTTCAATGGTATTTTTTCTAATTAATATTTCTTGTGCCGACCACTCTTCTCCGTTAGCAATGTGGTGCAAGGCACTAACAATGCCGCTAGCTCCTGCTTGCGCAATATCTCTGAGCGACACGCTGTCGTGCGGTCCGAACCACCTCCATGTTTGTTCCATTCCCATATTTACATTTTTACACTCCACTATAAGCCGTAAATCCGCCATCTACATATACAACAGTACCCGTCACAAATCGCGCGGCATCACTGCACAAAAACAACAACGCACCATCAAGATCGTTCGGATTCCCAAAGCGTTTCATTGGGGTGTGCGCAATAATTTGGTAACCTCTATCGCTTAGAGATCCGTCAGTATTGGTAAGCAAAGACCGATTTTGTTCTCCTAAAAAAAAACCAGGAGCGATGGCATTTACGCGCAAACCTTCACCATATTTCATTGCCAACTCTACTGCCATATATCGCGTAAAATTATCTACTGCCGCTTTTGACGCTGCATAACCAACTACTCTTGTGAGTGGCAAGTGAGCAGCCACAGAAGACAAGTTTACAATGACGCCACTTTTTTGCTGCACCATCGCCTCCGCAAAAACCTGCGTTGGAAGCACAGTGCCCATCAAATTCAAATCAAGCACCTTGCGAAAATCTTCTGTTTTCAAGTCGAAAAAACTTTGACCTACACCTATCGTTGCACCGGCTAAATTTCCGCCGGCAGCGTTGATCAAAACATCTATTTTATGGTAGTGCCGAAGCACTTCTTCCTTTGCTAACTCCAAGGCTTTTCTATCAAGCACATCAGCACACAAAGCCAAGGCCTCAGCGCCTTGCGCCTGTATTTCAGCAACGAGCTCCTGCACTTGCTCCATCCGTCTACCCAACACCGCAACTTTTGCCCCAGCATGAACCAGTGTTTTCACCATGTGTTGTCCCAATGCACCAGTTCCACCAGTTACAATTGCTACTTTCCCTTTTAAACTAAATAAATTCATTGCGATTGAAGTTGATGTATCATTGAAAAAACTTTTTTTACTTCTTCCGTGAGAATGTCAAATCGTTTGTCATCAATTGTTTCTTTTTTGAGCAGCTGTGCTCCCATGCCCACACAAACAACACCCGCCTGAAACCACGCGGTTAAATTTTCTTGCAATGGCAGCACTCCACCTGTTGGCATTAGTTTCAACTTAGGCATCGGGCCGCGCACAGCAGAAACAAACTCGGGCCCAAGCACCGAACCTGGAAACAACTTAATCAATTCAGCACCCCACTCTTCTGCTTGGGCAATTTCTGTTAAGGTCATGCACCCGGGTATGGCGTATACATTTTTGAGCTGACAGCGTCGCAGTATTTTTTCATTTAAAAAGGGAGAAACGATAAAGTCGGCTTGCGCATAAGTAAATGATTCCACATCACTTAAACTCAAAATTGATCCTGCTCCTAGTAGCATATCGGGATAAGTAGCCGCTACAATTTTTTTCAATTCAACAAAAACCGCTAGCGCATTTTCACCGCGATTGGTGTACTCAAAAGCACGCCCCCCTCCGTCGTAACAAGCTTTGATTACCGCTATGCAAACATCTACATCACCATGGTAAAACACAGGAATCATTTGACTGGCAAGCAAGCGCCTTGAAACATCTTTTACATCCATCGTATTTATCTTAAAATTCTACCTCCGTTATCTCCCTTCATTACATTTAATACTTCGCTGAGAGATGCCAAATTAACATCTCCTGGTATAGTGTGTTTGAGACTTGCTGCCGCAGTTGCAAAATCAACGGTTCGTTGTGCGTCTTCAGAATGCTGTAACAATCCATAAACAATCCCTGCCATGTATGCATCTCCAGCACCAACTCTATCCACAATATTTGTGAGCGCGTATTGCTTCGAAGTATACAAACATTCATTTTGCCAAAGTACTCCTTGCCACAAATAACCACTTGCTGTTGCTTCATTTCTTACGGTGCTAGCGATAGACTTCAACTTAGGAAAACGGATTTTCCATTTTTTAAAAACACTTTTTAAATCTTCATCTTTTTCCACAGGAATTCCCAACATCAGTTCAGAATCGTCTTTTCCACCCAACACCACATCACAATAGGCCAACAAATGCGGCATCACTTCGCTCGGTCGCTTTCCGTACTTCCATAAATTTGCCCGAAAATTACAATCCGCAGACACCAAAATCCCCATATCCGACGCCACTTTCAAGGCCTCTTCACAAACAGCTGCAAGAGAATAACTCAGTGCTGGTGTAATGCCGCTCCAATGAAAATGATGAGCGTCCTTTAAAATGGCTTTCCAATTGATCATGCCAGGTTTCAACTCCGAAAACGAAGAATGAGCCCTATCGTAAATTACTTTCGACGCCCTTAGTAAAGCACCTTTTTCTAAATAATACAAACCCATTCGTGACCCACCAAATAATGTCGCCTCAGTATCCACGCCATGCTGATGCAGAAAAGACAAAGCGCTTTCAGCGATTTCATTGTCAGGCAATCTTGTAACAAAAGAAGCGTCAACGCCAAACTTGCGCAGCGACAAGGCCACATTGGCTTCCGATCCTCCATAGTGCACTTCAAAAGAAGTGCTTTGAATAAACCGCCTATGATCAGGCGCATTCAAACGCACAAGCAACTCTCCAAATGTGATTGTTTTTTTCATAAAACTTCATACCGTGTTCGTACACGACATATTATCAAATGTATCACATTTTTTTTCTAATTTTACAAAAAGACAATATTTTTTAATCAACAACCAAAGCATTTCACCATCGCAACAATTAAAGAAATAGCAAAAAAAGCAGGCGTATCAATAGGAACCATTGATCGAATATTGCATCAGCGCGGCCAGGTTTCGCAAGAAAATATTGACAAGGTCAACAAAATCATAAAGGAATTGGGGTACAAACCCAATGTGTATGCGCGCAATTTAGCACTCAACAAAACTTTCACTTTTGCCGTATTGCTTCCACAACCGAAAGACTTAGAATATTTCAAAGCGACTGTACTCGGCATTGAAAAGGCAGAAGAAGAACTCCATAGTTTTGGCGTAAAAGTGCAGTACTATTTTCACAACTACAGCAATTCCTCTTTCAAAACGCAGGCTGCCAAAATCATGAAAGACAATGTTTCTGCTGTTGTTTTCGCCCCTTTGTCAGAAGGCTCAGCGAATGAATTCACAAGCACTTGTGACAAAAGTAAATTGCCTTATGTACTGATCGACTCTAACATCAGCGAACAAAAAGCACTAACCTATATTGGTCAGGATGCCTTTCAAAGTGGCTATCTTGCTGCAAAACTTTGCGACAACAAAAGTACTGGCAAAAATATACTCATTGTTAAAATCGCAGAAGAACTCGAAAGCAACAGCGTTTTAGAACAAAGAATAAAAGGGTTTCGCGCCTATTTTAGCGACAAAAATCCTGACGTATCTATAATAGAAACAAACATTCAAAATACAACAACACAACAACTCAGCAAGCACATCAACACAAATACTCTCCCTACTGTTCGCGCAGTTTTTGTACCTAACTCACGTGCACACATTGTTGCAAGCCACCTGCAAAAGAACCATCTAAAAGTACCTTTGGTAGGTTATGACTTGATTCAAAAAAACATTTCTTTTTTGAAAAGTGAATACATTGATTTTCTTATCAACCAAAAACCAACAGAGCAAGGTTACAAAGCTGTAAAATCATTGTACCAAGCATTGGCACTGAAGGAAGATATTTCACCATTACTTCTTATGCCACTTGAAATAGTCGTGAAAGAAAATGTTGATTTCAGCCATTCTTAAAAACGCAAAATAAAAATGCTGGAGTGATTTTTACATCAGCTCCAGCACTTTTTCACACATCGCTCTGTTTACTTAAAAGAGATATCGTCAACCCAAATAGAAAAAGGTTCACCCACCCCTGCGGAATACAAAGTAAATCCGGTTCGAATACAACGCAGGTCCGATTCTTCCAATTCAATTTCGTACTTCGTCCAATCCAATGACAAAGGAATTTTTATTGATTTTTTTTCTGTGTCGTAATATGGATTTTCATCACCTATCATCCCAAAACCTATGGTTGCTTGTACATTTTCAACATTGCATTTTGCCCAAAACACATATTTCTTTGCGCCTTTTACACTGTAACCACCTGGTCGAGCGCCCCAATCGTTTGCCGGATCAACAAAGCCAATTCCAAACCAGCCATCTGCTCTGTCGTAAGAAATTTTAATTACTTCTTTTCCTGAATGCACTTCTTCTCTGTTCGCTGCATCAACTTTCATACTGGCAAAATCACCCATATAGGCCGTTGGCGAATAAGGCATTTTAGCGGCATCGTTGTATACAAAAAACGGCAAAGTAGTTTTCGCTCCGGGTAAAAATTTAGAGTTGCCCTTGTTCTTAATAACAATTGAACTTTGTGCAATGCCAATATTGTTGTAGCTGTCTTTTGCAAAAACGTACAATTTAACAATTCCATTTTCATCAGGCACCTTTATCTCGTAGCCTTTCTGCGCCGAACCTCTACACTCTAAAGCATTGATTTGATCTTTCCGCGCTCGAGAGCCCAAACGCTGATTGTAATGAAAACTTATTTCAAGTTTATCATTTTCTGCGTCGCTAATATCTACCTGCACCTTGACCCACTTACCAGTAGCCGACAAAGTATCCATAATTTTAAAGCCCAACAACTTAGGCACGTTGTTGATTGGCTTTAACCCAGTGAAAGCCTCGCGTGTTGCCCAATACTGTGGACGAAAGCTGTCATTGTAGCGCAATAACAACCATACTGATCCAAAACTATTGTCGTTTCCGTAATGAAAAACATACACTCCCAAGCAAGAAGGTTTTGACAAAATCCACTCTTTTGCACCCACCGCAATATCGTGGTACTTGTCTTCATCGGAAGGTTCAATCAGCGACCCATTTCTATCTTTTTTAGAATCCCATTCACCACTCACACCAAATTCAGTGATGACATAAGGCTTATCGACACCCGCTTTTTGCAGTTCGTTGGGAATTTGCGCAACACCTGGCCCATATGAATTCACACCATATATATCCACTGAAGGCACATATTCTTTCCACCATTTAAAGCCAAAACTCCACGCATCCACTGATACTATTGGATGATTGCTGTCAATACTTTTGATATGACTACAAACCTTTTCTAAAAATAAAGAATAAGCCTTCTTCTCTTCGTCGGTGGCAATGTTCAAATACACTTCATTTCCAACACCAAAATACAATAAGGCTGGATGGTTTTTAAATTGTTCTACCGTAGCAATCGCTCCTTTATACATATCGTCCATTCCCTTGCTGTCGGTAAGATAGTCAAAGCTGTCGTCGCCCTCCATTCCCGGTCTACCATGACGCATCCAAATCCCCAACATTACCTTGATGCCATAAACTTCAGCGCTGTCCAACAATATTTTAGTATTGTCGTTCGTGCCCCAAGTTCTAACGGTATTCACTCCTAAAAAGCGAAGATCTCTCAGGTATCCACCCACATTTTCTTTGGTAACATCTCCACCAAAAGTCAATCCTTTTACTTGAAAAGGTTGCTCATTGACAAATAGTTTCCATTCCCCATTTTCCTTTTTGACTGTCGTTTTAGCAAGCACAATTCCTTGCGTCAAAACGAGTAGCGCAGCAACAACTATTTTCTTTATCATAAGCTACAAATATTTGAATGTCGTTTTTTATATCTCTACTATTCTTTAACCAACTTCACTGTTGACACAGCGCTTTCTGTTTCTATTTGAACAAGGTACACGCCAGCTGAAAATTGCGAAGTATTTAAAACTGAATTTCCTTTTTTGAAAGATTCATACAAAACAATTCTGCCCGAAAGATCAAAGACCCGCACTGTCGCATCTTCCTCTTGGGATGCAATATGAATTTCACTTGAAAATGGATTAGGGAATACTTTCGGTAGTTCCACTGCAATTGGCTGCACCTCGGTGCTGATCAGCTCATAGTTCACATAGTTCAAATTGAATTGCCCTGTAAAATCAAGCGTAATGTTTTGCACACCTTTCTTAAGTGTAAATTGCAGCAACACATCTTGCCAACTCTGCCACCCTCCTGTTGTGGACACATTTGCGGTGCCCAACTGCACACCACCACTTGAAATTTTAATAGCGCCCGAATATCCTGTTCCCGCAGCCACTCGAAAAGTAGCTTTATATAAACCAGCATCCTGCGCTACGAGATTATAACTTAAGAAATCACCAGTTCCAATTTGCCCCATATCGTATCCACCATCAGTATCTGTGCAAACTTCCTTTTGCGTTCCTTTTTCAGAAGTAAAGGCTTCTGCTTGAATTTTTGCAGGAATAGTCACAATTTCATCGGCCGTTTTGTAAACACGAACGTAATCCACAATGTATTTCGCCATCATTGCAGCGCCATCATCCTTTCCACACATTGCAGCACCAACACCTGCGCTCAAAATAATATAAAATTCTTCGTTGAATGGAAAATAGTATTGTGTACCATAGGGAACGCTGATGTCTGCGGTTTTAAAAACATTACCGTCGATGTACCATTTCAATTGCGTCGCCGTCCATTCAATTCCGTAAACATGAAAATCATCGGCCAAATCGGTAGGTGTTGGTTTATATATAGCGTATGAATGTTGGTCATTACCGCTTTCACCAAAATGCATGGTGCCCTGCGACTGTGTTGTTTGCGCTCCACAAATTTCAAGCACATCAATTTCACCACTCCGCGGCCATCCACCAAACTTATCAAAAGTAGGCAGCATCCAAAGCGCAACTCCTTCACCTACGCCCTTTGGCACTTTGGCTCGCATTTCAACTTTTCCATGCTTAAATGATAATTTTTTCGCCGTATTTAAACGCCCAGATGTATGCGAATACTGTTTCCAATTGTTGTAGATATCGGTATTCCAATAATTGCTTTCCTTTAAAGTTTGAATGGTAAGATACCCTCCACGAACATGCACATTGGTATCACGCTTGGTGTCGAAATCTACCTGCCCGGTACCCCAACCCCAATTGCCGTTACCCAATTCATAATTCCAATAATTTTCATCCAAAGCAGTTCCGTTAAATTCGTCGGACCAAAAAAGCTGGTAACTTTGTGCTTGACTTTCGGCGGAGAGTAATACCAATAGCAGCAAAGTTGTTTTAATCAATAAGTTGTTTTTCATTGTTAGGGCATTCAAAATACTTACGTGCGCCAGTCTTTCTGACGACTGTTACGAAGATATGTGCAATAAGTTTTTTTAAGGGGAGCAGATTGTCCAAAAAGGGTGCATTATTGTGCATACTGCAATTCTAGCGCTGCAAATTGCCATAGTATGATTTTGGATCCTTGTGCACTTAAACTATTTATTTGTATTTTCAGTCTGTAAATCCGCAGTATCAATATGAAGAAAGGCTATTTGTTTTCCCTGTACATACTATTGTCACTTCTTGTGAATGCGCAGGAGAGCGCCAACAACCTTAGGTTGTCTCACATCGACATTGACCGCGGTTTATCAAACAGCTCGGTCAACTGTTTTTACCAAGACCACTTGGGTTTTATTTGGGTGGGCACTGAAAATGGTCTAAACAAATACGACGGATTGAATTTTCAAATTTTCAGACACGATGGCAATCCAAACAGTATCAGCAATAACAAAGTCAATTGCTTAATTGAAGACAGTCGTCACAATATTTTAATAGGTACCAATCAAGGGCTAAGTCTATACCAGAGAGCTAGTTCCACTTTTAAAAACCTGGTTTTAAACGTGCCGGTGAATGTGATATTTGAAGATTCTCAAAAAAACATTTGGTTTGGCACTGACCACGGCGAACTGCATCTCTTTGATCCCAGCACGATTAAATCAAGCATCTTCTTTAACAACGAGCCCAATGTGCACTTAAGTTCCAATGCCATATATGCCATTGCAGAAGACAGTAAAGAAAACCTTTTTATAGGTCGCGGAGGCAGCGGACTCAACGTATTTAATTTGAAGTATAGAAAGTTTACCCGTTATTACAAAGAGGGAAATGGAAAAAGCAGTATCTCTGACAATTACATACAAAGTTTGTATTTTGACAACAGCAACAACACCCTTTGGATAGGTACCCATAAAGGCCTTGACCGCTTTAATGCAAAAACTTTACAATACCGCAACTTTACATGCAACACGCAAGGTCAAGCCCTGCGCAACCTATACTCTATTGCCAAAAACAAAGAAAACCTTCTTTGGATCGGCACTGAGAGCAATGGCGCTTTTGTTTTCAATCCACTTACTTCCTCTTTCAAAAGTGTGCAAGCCCAAGCCAGCAACCCCAACGGACTTAGCAACAATCAACTTAGAAGTGTATACTGCGACAAAGAAGGAAATATTTGGCTAGGGTGTTACCGCGGAGGCATCAACCTGCTCACCAATAGCAGGTCATTCAATTATTACCAACACCAAGCTGGAAACAATCAAGGACTTAATAGCAAAGTAGTGCTCAGCGCCATTGAAGACCGAAACAAAAACATATGGATGGGTACTGAAGGTGGAGGCGTTAACTTTTTAAATTGCAAAACAAAACAATACTCTTATTACAAAACCAGCAACAGCAACTTAAGCGACAATGCAGTGCAATGTCTTTTTGAAGACCTTGAAGGAAAAATTTGGATGGGTACGGGCAATGGTGGGCTTTCTATATACAATCCAAAAAGCAATAATTTCACGCATTTCAAAGACCCTGACTCTACTTTATTCAGGGGCTCTAATGACATCAGAGCTATCATAGGTGACCACCAAGGAAACATATGGATTGCTAGCAACGGCAACGGAATCAGTAAATTCAATTTAAATGGAGAACGGATCGCCAATTATAGAACCGACTGGGGTCGACGCGACATTTCACTTGTAACAAACTGGATAAGAACACTATACATTGATCGAAAAAACAATCTTTGGATAGGATCAGTCACAGGAATCAGCATTTTAGATATTGAAAAGAACGCATTCAAAAACTACTTCAAAGACGTAAAAGAAGACATGACCGTGTATTCTTTTTGCGAAGACAATGAAGGCAATATGTGGGTAGGCACATCGACAGGACTCAAAAAATTCTTGAGTGCTTCGCAGTCTTTTGAAACCTACACCATGACCGATGGACTGGCCGACAATATTATCAACGGTATTCTCGTCGATGGTAAAAACAATCTTTGGTTAAGCACCAACTATGGCCTCTCTTCATTCAACAGCCAGTCCAAGCGAACGCAGAATTTTGATATTACGGATGGTTTACCTGACAACAACTTTATCATTAATGCTGCTTATGAATCTGCAGGAGGTCAAATGTATTTCGGCAGCAACAACGGCTTACTTAGTTTTAACCCCAACCAAATCACTACATCCAATTACATTGCGCCAATTAGCATTACCGCGCTGCGCATCTACAACAAACCAGTGAAAATTGGAGATATGGATTCGCTGTTGACCCGCGATATTGCAGAAACTAAAGAAATTGTATTGAACTACGACCAAGCTTATTTCGCCTTTGAATTTGCTGCGCCCAATTATGCCAATCCTAAAAAAAATCAGTACAGATACAAACTTAAAGGCTTCGACAAAGACTGGATTTACAATGGATCTGTAAATACTGCTGCCTACACCAATGTAGCGCCAGGCAATTATACCTTCTTGGTTGGATCGGCAATGAGCAATGGGCAGTGGACCGCCGAACCAGCATCTATTTTGGTCACCATTCTCCCTCCTTTTTGGCGAAGTAAAATTGCGTATGCGCTTTATTTCTTAGTAGTAATTGCAGCGCTCTATTTATCGAGACGCTTCATTATCAACAAAGAAAAAATGAAGAACGACCTCGAACTCGAAAAAATGAAAGTGGAAAAAGCAGAAGAAATCAACAGCATGAAACTGAACTTCTTTGTATAACGTCAGCAAAAAGTGAACTATTAAGGGTTTAGATTTAAGAGAGATATTTCTTAATTTAATAACCTTTAAAAATTGTTCAAATGACAAAGAAAAAGAGTGCGAGTTCGTTAATCAGCGAACTAAAGAGAAAAACTAGAAAAG
>CANFBW010000024.1 GCA_947444925.1 Flavobacteriales bacterium
GTAAGCCATTGCTTTTTGTAAGTTGGTGTAAATGCTTCTGCCCATTCTGATGGCGGAAATGATGGATGAAAAATTATCGTCGAGTAGCACCATTGCCGATGCTTCTCGCGCAACATCGGTGCCGCGCTGTCCCATTGCTATGCCAACGTGTGCGGCTTTCAGCGCTGGCGCGTCGTTTACGCCATCGCCAGTCATCGCAACAATTTCGCCATTGTCTTTTAGCGCGTTGACCAAGCGCAGTTTTTGCTGCGGAATAACGCGCGCAAACACATTGCAGTTTTTTATTTCATTGCGCAGTTCATTATCACTCATAGTGCTGAGTGTACTGCCGGTGATGACCTTTGTGAAATTTTTTAATCCCATTTGTTGGGCAATATTTTGTGCCGTAGCGGGGTAGTCGCCTGTAATCATAATGACGCGAATACCTGCGCTGTAACAAAGCTGCAGATCGTCGGATATGCTGTCGCGAAGCGGATCTTCGAGACCGATCAATCCCTGATAGGAAAAAGAAAAATCATTTTGTTTCTCAGGAAGTGTGCTGTTGATGGGGAAATCGGCGCTTGCCACTGCAAGTACGCGCAGTCCTTGTGCGGCTAAGGTCGCGGTTTGTTGTATGAGTTTTTCTTTTTGTTCGTTGGTGAAATGACAGAGTTCAGCAATGGCTTCGGGTGACCCTTTACAAGCGACACGCGCTGTGCTGTCGTTATTTGTTTTGAAAACGTGCGTCATGGCAGCGAGGGCGGGTGACAAGGTGTATTCTTTTTCTAAAACACGATCGGAATGCAGCTGATCGGCATGAATGAGTTGTTGCTGGCCCAGCGTTAAAAATGCTTGTTCCATGGGGTCAAAGGGGTGGTGCTGACTGGCAAGAATGGCGCCTTCCATCAATTTGTGGTATTTGGGCGGAAGGCTTTGCCTGTCGTTGCTGTCGCAATGGAAAACCAAGTCGTTCACGATGAGCTTGCGCACCGTCATTTTGTTATGGGTGAGTGTACCTGTTTTGTCGGCGCACAACACGGTGATTGCTCCCAATGTTTCTATAGCTGCCGGCTTGCGCGTGAGTACATTTTTTTTCGACATGCGCCAGGCACCCAAGGCCATAAAAATAGTAAGTACCACGGCGAACTCTTCGGGCAGCATGGCCATTGCCAGCGAAAGTCCTTCAAGCACGGCGTGCAGCCAATCGTGACGCATAAAACCATACAGTAAAATCACGAGCAGCGATACGCTGAAACCAAGGATTGAAAATGTTTTGATGATGCGTTTACTTTCCTTTTGAAGCGGACTGCTTTCTTCTGGGAGGGTGTTGAGTGATTGTCCTATTTTTCCAAATTGACTTTGACTTCCCGTAGCTACTACAATGGCAACGCCGTGTCCCTGAATGACCAACGTTCCTGAATAAACAAAGGGGGAATCGCCTTCTGAAGGAAAAATAAACTTTTGATCGGCCCTGCCTGCAATTTTATTAACCGCCATTGCTTCTCCAGTGAGCAGTGATTCGTCGATTTTTAAATTCAGGCATTCCAGCACGATGGCATCGGCGCAAATTCGGTCGCCTTCTTGCAAAATCAACAGGTCGCCAGGCACTACGTCGCGTGATGCAATGCGTTGTTTGGTTGCGTTGCGAATCACCAGCGCACGCGGACTCGATAGGGCGCGCAAGGCTTCTAGTGCGCGTGCCGTTTTTCGTTCTTGGTAGTAGGTGATGCCTATCACTATGGCAACCGATGCCAGTAGCATCATTGCTTCGCCGCTGTCTCCTAAAATAAAGTACAAAATACCGCAGGACAGCAGCAGGATAAACATGGGTTCTTTGAAAACTTGAACAATGATGGTTAAGGATGATTTTTCTTTTGAGGAGGGCAGTTCGTTGTAACCTGAATTTGCTCTGCTGCGCAATATTTCTGCGTCGGTCAGGCCGTTTTGTTTTTCTTTTTTTGTTTCTAGCATGGAATTCAATGCTACTACTTTTCTTGTTTCTGCGCTAAGTTTTGGCTCAACTTAAATGTTGATTGTGGTCATATTTATAGCTACAGGTTAAAAAATAATTAAAAAAAACAGCAAATTTAGGTGCTCGCTGTAACCAATTCAAATTGGTCGCGTAAAGAGCGCACATTAAAATTATGCGAATGAAGAATTTATTAGTATTTGGATTGGGTTTGACACTTTTTTCTTGCGTATCGGATTCCAATGTGGATCCCTTGGCAGAACTCACAAAAACACAGTTGAAGGAGCAAGTGCAAAAGGCCGAAGTCGCGATGAGCGATGAAGAGTTTTACGCCCACGTTCAGGCGATTCCAACGCCTTTACAAACTACGGCTTTGATACAAGCTTTGGGTATTGAATACAACGAAAGTATTTTGAAAAATCCCGACGAAGGTGCCAATGCGACATCGTGGTTTGGGCAAGCAGCAAACCTTGGTGTGTTTGGTGCCGATATGGGCTATGCCAATATTTATGGCGAGACTAAAAAATCAATGGATTATATTTCAGGTATTCGCGATTTGGCCGACAAGCTAAAAGTGGGACAGTTTTTTGATTTCGCAACCATTAAAGAGTTGGCTGAAAATAAAGACAATCTGGAAAAATTGATCAACTCTTCGCAAATGAATTTTCAGAAAATGAACAACTATCTTCAAAAGCAAGACAGGGGTAAAGTGTCGGTAGCGATGATCCTCGGCGGCTGGGTCGAAGGTTTAAATATTTGTTGTCAAATCTCCAGTAAACATCCTAAAGAACAAGCTTTGTATGAATCTATTGGGCAGCAGAAGCTCGCATTGGAAACCATCACTTCCTTGTTGAAGTTGTATTCAAGCGACAAGTATTTTGTGGAGTTTAAAAGCGATTTCGACAAGTTGGTGGAGGCCTTTACCAACGTACAAATTATTTACCACGAAGGTGTGGTGACACAGCACGAAGATGCGCAGGGTAATTTGGTGTCGGAGGATACTTCTACAAGCGAAATCAAAGTAAGTCAAACCGATGTGGTGAATATTTCAGTGGCGGTGGGCAGAATACGCAACAACTTGGTGAACATGCAATAAGTCAGTGCAGACTTTGGTACAACTTTATAAACAACACGAGCTATGAATACGATTTTCTCTAAAATATTTTTGATCTCCGGCATGTTGCTGCTATTCAGCACAGCACTTAGCGCACAGGCCGTTGATTGCGACGACGAGGCTTTTCTCGACGATTGCGCCGGACAAATTGCGGGCTATAAATTTTTAAAAGCCAACAAGGTTTCCATCACTGGCGGCAAGTCAGGACAAGCGGTGGAATTGTCATCTGTATTCTCCAACGGAAGTACCTATACCTTAACAGCCTGTGGTGGTGGTCAAAGCATGATCGTAACGCTGTACGATAGAAACAGAAAACTGATAATGACCAATTTCAACAAACAAAACCGCAAATTTTACCCTTCCATCAACTACAAATGCACTGCTACAGGGGTGTATTATTTCAAATATGAATTTGAAAGTGGTGGTGCAGGGTGTGGCGTAGGCATTATTGGTTTCAAACAAAACTAAGGAAGATGGGGAAAGAAAAAATAAGAATAGTTTTGGCCGATGACCATCTTTTGGTTTTAGAGGGATTTAAAAAATTGCTGAAAAGCGCGGAGCATATTGAAATAGTAGGTGAGGCGATGGATGGCGAACAAGCTGTTTTTTTGGCCATCAACCGCAAGCCTGATGTGTTGATGATGGACATCAATATGCCATCGTTGAATGGTATTTCGGCAGCAAAAAAAATTGTACAATCCAATAGTGCCGTTAAAATAATTATGCTGTCCATGCACCATGAAGGGCGCTATGTCTCCATGGCTGATGAGGCTGGAGCTTCTGGATATTTAATCAAAACTTTAGGCAAAGAAGAACTTGTGCTTGCTATTGAAAAGGTCGCAGCAGGTGAAAAATATTACAGCAAAGATCTTGCAGCAACAACGGTGCAAAAGGTTCTCAATAAAGAATATGTTAAAGAGAACCCTGCCTACGAAACATTGAGTGCGCGCGAAATTGAAATTTTGCAGGAAATTGCAAAGGGTTTGACCAACAAAGAAATTGGCGATAAGCTCTCGATCAGTGACCGCACTGTAAATGCGCATCGCACCAATGTTTTGGCAAAGCTGCAGGCTAAAAATGCAGTAGAGTTGGTGGTGAAAGCAATGGCGATGGGGATCATTTAGCGCTTGTGCTTTTTCTGGATTTTCACAAGATTTTCGATCATTAGTCCACACAATACTTAGTCCATAATATTGCGCAACACTTGTGCATTTACCAATAGGGCGATAGATTCTTCAAAGACCGAAACTTCGTTTCTCCTCTTAATCTCAAATCTCAGGACGACAGCCACACTTAAAAGAATATTAGTGTGAAACGGGGCACATTTGTCATTCTGAGGTACCCCGAAGAACCTATCGCCCTGCACGTAAATAAAGTGGTGTTATTACGCAATACCGGTCACATTTGTCATTCTGAGGTACTCCGAAGAACCTATCGCCCTAAACGTAAATGAAATGTTGCGATTGCATAATAACAAACAGGGCGATAGATCCTTCGAAGACCGAAACTTCGTTTCTCCTCTTAATCTCAAATCTCAGGAGGACAGCCACGCTTAAAAAACACTATTGCTAAACAGGGCGATAGATTCTTTGAAGACCGAAACTTTTTTTTAATCTCAAATCTCAGGACGGCAGCCTCGCTTAAGTATTCCCGTCAGCGCCTTCACTAAGGTTGTGTTACTTTTTCCATTTCAGCAACATGTCTCTCAATCCGTCCATTTCAATTGGTTTGGCGAGATAGTCGTCAAAACCTTGCGCGAGGTATTTTTCTTTGTCTCCCTCCATCGCATTGGCAGTAAGCGCGATGATCGGTGGCGTATTGCTGTGTTCGGCTTTGATTTGCTGCGTAGCTTGCGCGCCATCGAGTTTGGGCATTTGAATGTCCATCAACACCAAATCGAATTTATCGATTTTGAATTTCTCAATGGCATCGAGTCCATCATTGGCTGTGGTCACGCGGCAGCCGAAGCTGAGTAACATGGTTTTGGCAACGATGAGGTTCACTTTTTTATCGTCGACGAGCAATACGTTTAAATTTACTTTTTCGTCATTCTGGGCATTTTGAATGACCGTATTTTCTATTTGGGCAATACTTTCGGCGATGTTGCACTTCAAAGTAAACCAAAAGGTTGATCCTTTTCCTTCTTCGCTGTCAATACCTACTTCTCCTTTGAAGAGTGTTACTATTTTTTTGCTGATGGCGAGTCCGAGTCCTGTGCCTTCGTATATTTTTGACGACGATGAATCCAATTGGTTGAAGGCGCCAAAGAGGTGTTTGATGTCATTTTTGGCGATACCAATACCGCTGTCGCTCACCGCAAATTTCAAAGTAACTTCGCTGCCATTTTGCTGCAATACTTCAAGATGAATGTTGACTTTTCCTTGTTCGGTAAATTTAATGGCGTTGCTCACAAAGTTTGACAAAACCTGTTTGATGCGAGAGCCATCTGTATTGATGTTTTGCGGAATGTTTTTGCCGAAACTGCCTAAGAGCGCAATGTTCTTTTCGTCGGCTTTGTTTTGGTAGAGTTGCACAATGTCGTTCACCAAACCAATGATGTTGGTGTTTTCTTTGCGCAGTTCCATTTTTCCCGCTTCGAGTTTCGACAGGTCGAGCACGTCGTTGATGATGTTCAGCAGTGTTTTTGACGACGACTTAATGGTGTGTAAGTACTCCAGTTGTTGCGGTGTGGGTGAAGTTGTTTTTTCAAGCAAGTCTATCATGCCCACCACGCCATTCATGGGTGTTCGAATTTCATGACTCATGTTGGCCAAAAATTCTTCTTTTATTTTGGTCGTGTGTTCGGCTACTTCTTTGTCTTTTATGGCTGTTGCAATTTTTTGTTCCTGAATAATTTTATCCGAAATGTCTCTACTGAATGTAGTGATCAGGCCTTGGTTTGGAATTACAGTATGACTTGCCGAAATTTCAATGGTTTTTAATTGTTTGTTTTTGTCTTCAATTACACGTTGGCTAATGATGTGTTTTTGTTTTTTGAGTTCTTCAATTTTTTCGGCAAATATTTTTGAATCATGGTCATAGGCATCGGTAATGTCATTGATGTTCATGGTCAAAAGTTCTTCTCTAGGGTATTTAAATTGTTCCAATGCCGCTTTATTTGCATAAAGAAAGTTTCCTTGTTCGTCGTAAACATTAATGGCATCTGGTGACTGTTCTACAAGGTTGGTAAGTAAATGTATTTCTTTGTTTTTATTTAAGACATCGGTGATGTCTTCAAAGGTTGCAATAACGCTGGTAGCTACTTTTGAATTGTTTTCAAAAAGAGGGTTGGCATTGATGGAAATCCAAGACACTTCATTGTCTTTTTTAGTCACACCCATGATGACGTTTTTTTGTGCTTTGCCACTTTTCAGCGCTACCATTGCCGGATGCGTGTCACCTGGGAAGGCCGTGCCGTCTTCGTGAATGGATTGCCAATCGGGATCAATTGATTTTTTACCTATCATTTGATCGTGGCTCAAACCCAATATTTTTTCGGCGCTTTCATTGCAACGCAATATTTTTCCTTGCCCATCTTGCAAGACAATACCCTCACTCATCGAGTCAAAAATCGATTGTAATTGTGCTTCGTTTTCTTTCAATTTTTCTTCTTGCGCACGTGCAGCGCTGATGTCGCGGAAGGTAGTGATGACTGAAGTGGGCTGTGCGCTGTTATCATTAAATAGAGGAATGGCGTTGATGGCAATCCACTTTAGTGTGCCATTGGGTTTGTAAACCCCTAATGTTACGTTCAATTGCGCTTGACGAGTTTTCAAGGCTATGCTGGCAGGGTGTGTGGCAGGAGGGAAGTCGCTGCCGTCTTCGTGCACTGATTTCCATGTTGAATCGATGGAGGCTTTGCCTATCATTTGTTCGTAGGTCAAACCAAAAATTTCTTCTGCACTTTTGTTGCAGCGCTGAATGCGCGAATGTTCGTCTTGCAGCATGATGCCTTCGGTCATCGAGTCAAAAATCGATTGCAACTGCTCTTCGTTTTCTTTGATTTTTGTTTGCTGTAGTTTTTGCTCGGTAATGTCTTTTGAAATCGCTATCTGATAGCCTTTGCCATTAATTTGAATATTTCTAATGCGCACTTCTACCGGAAAATCTTTGCCCGTGGCCTGACTGTAATTGCTGCTCTCAATGAGGATGCCGCCCTTGTCTTTTGTTTCTTGCACGTGGGCATACCACTGCGCCTTGTTTTCAAAAAGACTTTCAAGTTGCAGCACATTGAGCTGTTCTACTTGGGCTAGGGTAAAGCCAAGGCGCTGGCGCCCTTCTGTATTCATGAAAATGAAATTACCTTCTTCGTCGGTGGCCTGAAAAGCATCGGGCGCATGTTCAATAAAGTCGGCGAGTAAAGACAATCTTTCGTTTTGCTGCGTAAATATTTCGGTTATTTTTTTAAGTTTTTGATTGGCCTCTTTCAAATTATTTTCGGCCGTTATTTTAAAAGTAATCAAGATGTACGACACTAAAATTATGCAGCCGAATACGCCAATGGTGATGGCTTTTGATACTTCGGAAGGCGGACAAAAAGCAATGGCAATGAGCGCAATAATAGAGATGTACCACAGGTAAAAGCGCAGGTACTCTTTGCTTTTAATCACCATTGACGTGCCAATAATAGTCATGATGACGCCAATGGAGTGGTTGAAATTGAAACTGTTGTAGTAACCAATCACCATCAAGTGTCCCAAGCCAAGGTACATGAAAGAGGTGATGATGGGGTACATTTTGTTGTGCAGCAAGGTCCATTTTTGCTCGGCCAATAAAACTACGACTACAAGCGCTGAAAATGCGATGCGTGAATAGAATAAGTTTTTGCTTTCAATGTTTAAAAAGTACGCGTTTACGTATCCAAAAAATGGATAGACGATTGCGGTAAATAGCAGCAAACGGCGGTAAAGCACGTTTTCATCTTTTGCTGTATGTATGTTTTCAGAGCTAGTCATTTTGTTTTTTAAGGTAGTAAAACGAAAGTTTTTTGCGTAAAGCTTCCAATTCAATGGGTTTGGCGAGGTAGTCGTCGAGACCTTCTGCCAAGTATTTTTCTTCATCGCCCGCCATTGCATTTGCAGTGAGTGCAATAATGGGCGGAACGTCGGAGAATGTTTCTTTAATTTTTTTAGTGGCCTGCACACCGTCCATGCGCGGCATTTGAATGTCCATCAACACCAAATCAAATTTTTCTTTGCCAAAGGCCTCAATGGCTTCTAATCCGTCTTTTGCAGTTTTAACGGTGCAGCCCAAACTCATAAGCATGGTGCGGCACAACACAATATTGACGTGCTTGTCGTCAACCAGTAAAACGTGTAAATTTATTTTTTCAAGAGTGGGCGCATTACTTTTGATGGAGTGCAGTGGTGTTTCTGGCTGCGTCATAGTGACTGCCTCTGTTTCAATGGTGAACCAAAAAGTAGAGCCTTTGCCAAATTCACTTTCAACACCTACTTCGCCGTTGAACAAGTTTACAATTTGCTTGCAAATAGCGAGTCCTAATCCGGTGCCTTCATATTGTTTCGCTGACGAAGAGTCGAGTTGGTTGAAGGCCTTGAAAAGCTGTTGAATTTCATTTTCTTTCATCCCAATGCCCGAGTCGATGACAGAAAATTTCAATATCATTTTTTTGTCGTGTTGCGACAGCACTTCGATTTTTACGGTGACACTTCCTTTGTCGGTAAATTTAATGGCGTTGCTAATGTAGTTTGACAGCACTTGCTTCAACCTGGTTGCATCGGCCAAAATGTGTTCGGGTACCCCTTCGCCGTACTCGGTCACTACGCTAATGTTTTTTTCTTGCGCCTTTGCCCTAAACAATTCTTTTACTTGGTGTATGGCGCGGTGTGTTGAAGTAGGCGAGAGCAGCAAACTCATTTTGTTGGCCTCTAATTTTGAGAGGTCGAGAATGTCGTTGATGATGGTGAGCAGCGAGTGCGATGATGATTTTATGGTTTCAAGATATTCCAGCTGAAGAACAGTTGGATTGGTGTTTTTTTCCAATAAATCAATCATTCCAATAACACCATTCATGGGGGTTCTAATTTCGTGACTCATGTTGGCGAGAAAATCTTCCTTCATTTTTTTGGAGGATTCGGCGGCTTCTTTCGCCTCCACAATACCTTTCACCATTTGGTTGTAGGTTTTGGTGAGGTAGCCCAATTCGTCTTCGCTGTGTACTTCTACTTCTTTGTATTCTTTTTTGTTTGTAAGGTCAATGGATGCTGCGGTGAGGTTTAAAATTGGACGGATAACCGATCGTTGAATCAATGAAAAAAGCACAATGGCTGTCAAAATAATGATGCTCGCTGCAATCATGAAAAATTGAATGAGCGTTGACATTTTCTTTTTTTGCTGGTCAAGTGACACTACCAAATTTAGGTTGGCTGTTAGTTCTAAATCAATAATGATGGTTTTGCTGTAATAAATGTAATCTTCGTCCACCACAATTCGGTCTATTGCAGAATTGTTGAATGTGTTCTGTTTAGTAAACTTTTTTTTATTGTCAAAAGTGTAGGTCGATAGCAGACTTCCGTTAGAAGAGATAATGGATGCGTACACAATTTCTTTGTGCGATTCTAAGCCCTTTAAAGTAGTTGACATTGCTGCCGAGTCGCTAAACAAAATAGCCGATTCAACATTGGTGGCGGTAATGGCAGCATTGGAGCTGATTTCGGCGCTAAGTTCCTGCGTGTATATTTTTTTTTGGTGTTGCACAATGAGCAGGGCCAACAAAGTAATGGCGAGCACCAGTATTACAATGGGCGAAAGAATCAATCGGTATTTGAGCGAAAGTTTTTTGAACATTTATTTTGTTTTCGAGATCATGTATTTTACGTTCAGCACCCACTCGCGGCCCAATGATGAAATGGGGTTTAAGTCGCCTTGGTAGGCTTGTACGAAAAAGTATTTGTTGTCGAGGGCGTTGTAGCAACCAATGCCAAATGACAAGCCTTTCAACTGTTCGAAATTCGCGAAATTGATTTTGCTATTCAAAGTATACGTGGGTGCCAACAGCGATAGTGTTCTGTTGCCATCTCCGTCTACGCCAGTGTACGCATATTTGTTATTCAAGTAAACAATATTTGCGGTCAGTGAAATGTTGTTGCTCAGGTCGTACGCAGCATTGGCTGTTACTTTATAGTTGGCAAAACCTATCAGCATTTCTTTGTTGGGTGTAGCAAAAGTTTGTACATCGTTTTTGGTGTTGATGTAGTAAGAGTAATTTGCTGTTAGCCTTAGTTTGTCGCTGCGGTAATTGAGTTCGGCTTCTGCACCACGCGTGCCAAGGGCGCTGTAGTTGTGGTATGACTCTATAATGCCGTCGGTGCCATACACGATTGGATCGGCAATCGCGATGTCAAAAATGTTTACACTCATTAACCAATGTGTGTTGAGTTTATAGGCCAATTCAATTTCACTGACAACGGTTTTTTCGGGGCGGATGAGTAAATTGGCGGCAATGTTTTCAATCAAAGGTGCGCGGAAAGCATGGCTGTAGCTTCCTTTTAAATTGAAGTGCCCCATATTTTGTGTGAGTGCTAAACGCGGCAAAAACACTGATCCAAAAACGCTGTGTATTTCGTTTCTAAAGCCGAGTGATGCTACGGTTTTGTTTTTTTTCTAACAAGAGTTCCGCGTAGTCGTAGAAGGTATTGTATACGTTGTTGTTAGTAATGTTGTACGAGGGTACATTGCTGTTTACAGAATAGGCTCTGTCTTGATAATGCCCCACTCCTAAATTCAATTTTAAAAATGATGTTAATTTAATGTTGGCGTTGATCATTTGCGAGTAGCGCGTTACCGATTTGTCATAGAAAAAGTAGCCAGGATCGAGGGTGTCTTTCACTTGGTTTGAGGTCCAAGGACGGTTGTAGTTGAAGTTGATTTTCGGCTTGATGGTTACTTTGTCGTTGATCACCCATTTGTACGATAGGTCAAACTGGCGCGTGCTAAAATCGACGTTGCTTGGCGCCATTAAATTAGCGCCAAAGGAGATGCGTGTTTTGTAATTGAAATCTTCGTGAAGGTATTTTGCGACCCATCCTTTGTACTCCAAATTGGCTTTTATTTGCAAGGGAGTTGCGAGGTTATTGCTGCCGTCGTTCAGTTACATGGTGCTGCCGTAATTGTCGCTATAGTTTCCCGCAAAACGGTGCAGCTGTCCACCATAAGCGTGAACAGAAAAATCAAGATCTTTGTGTTGAAATCCGCCAGATACGCTTCCTGTAGCGCGCCCCATCGTGTTTTGCAATTGGCCGTAGTTCGCCGATAGTTGAACGCCATTTAAATCTTTTCCTTTTTTGGTGATGATGTTGATAACGCCCAAACTCGCAAAACCGTTGTAGTATGCGTATCCAGCGCCGCGCACCACCTCAATACGGTCGATTTGGCTGATGTCATAACGACCTATCCATTGACTGCTGCCGTACATGTTTTCGTTCATTTGCATGCCGTCGAGCAATACCAATACTTTTCCTTCGGTGCCCCAATTGCCGCGCACGCCAATGCCTACAGCGCCCGACACATCGGCGCCAAATTCAAACCCGGGGATGAGGCGAATAATGTCGATTAAATCTCGTGCCCCCGTTTTATCAAGGTCTTCGCGGGTGAACACACTCACGCAAGAAGGAGTTTGCCATTGCGTCAATTCACTTTGTGAAGCAACGGTGAGTTTAACATTCATTAAATCTTCAATGCTGAACTCGTCGTTCATCGAAAGATCCTGAATGCTTTTGGTGCTGTCTTGCGCGTGGGCCTGACGCACAAATGATAAAGCGAGCACTAGCAATACAATTGTGCTTGCTTTGAATCGTCTATTGCAGTTTGTTTTAATCATGAGTTTTCGATGCTAATTTTAATAAGTTGCTTGAAACGGTCATTCCGTTTTTTTCAATATTTTCAAGATTGATGTCGAATTTATAGCTGTCGTTGGCTTCAAAAAGATTGATGTTCTCCAATGTTTTTTCGGCATGTCCGCTTTGCGACACCACCAAAATATTGTTCATGCTGCGCTTAGCCATATGTGTTGCGGCAAGCTTTGCATTTTGATCGTCAAAATAAATAAGGTCGCAGTCGGGAATGTCGCTGTTGGGGTCGATGAGCACAATAGAAACAGATTTTTCTTTAATTTTTTTTGTGGCTGCAATTTGTTGCAAATAGGGGTTGATACCACTGTTTTTGTAGCTCACAATGGTAAAGCGGTCGGGTTGGCTTTTGCTCCAGTTGACGTATTTGGTAAAGGTGTATACAAAGATAGATTGCGCCTTGTATTTTTCAGACGAGGAAACGGCTTTGTGCGACACAAAGCTGCACAGTGTTGTGAAACACAGAAAAAAGAAGATGCTATTTTTGCGGAGTTTCAGCACTTTACTTTCTTTTTATTTCCAGTAGTTTTTCTCTCAAGGTGTCCAGTTCAAGCGGCTTTGAGAGATAGTCGTCAAGACCCAATGATAAGTATTTTTCGCGATCACCTTCCATAGCATTCGCAGTAAGGGCTATGATAGGTGTCATGGATGGGTATTTGCTTTTGATTTCTTTAGTGGCTTGTACGCCATCCATCACAGGCATTTGAATGTCCATCAGCACTACGTCAAAGGCTTCTTTCGCAAAGGCTTCAACAGCTTCGAATCCGTTTTTAGCGGTTTTCACGTTACAACCCAAACTCATGAGCATCGTGCGCGCAACAATAATATTGACGCTTTTGTCGTCAACGAGCAATACTTTTAAATGCATTTTTTGAAGAGCCGCATTGTTGTTGTTGTTGTTGTTTAAAGGATTTTCTGTGCTTTCGGTTTCAATGGTGAACCAAAAAGTAGAGCCTTTGCCAAATTCACTTTCAACGCCCACTTCGCCATTGAAGAGTTCAACGATTTGTTTGGAGATGGCGAGTCCGAGTCCGGTGCCCTCGTATTTTTTGAGCGAAGAGGAATCCAGCTGGTTGAAGGCTTGAAAGAGCGATTGCAATTCATTTTCCTTCATGCCGATGCCAGTATCGATGACCGAAAATTTTATTTTTATTTTGCTTTTGTACGTTGCGATTACTTCTGTTTTTATGGTAACGCTGCCTTTTTCGGTGAATTTAATGGCGTTGCTGACAAAGTTTGACAGTACTTGCGTGAGACGTGTGGCATCACTGAGGATGAAGTCGGGTAAGCCTTCGCCGCATTCGCTTTGTATGTTTAGTTTTTTCTCAAGTGCCTTTGCTTTGAAGAGTTCTTTGATTTGGTGAATGGTGCTTTGCGTGTTTAATGGCGCCAAAAGCAAGGTGCTTTTTCCGGCTTCCAGTTTTGATAAATCTAAAATATCATTGATGATGGTGAGCAATGATTTTGATGAGGATTTAATGGTTTCTAAATACTCCATTTGCAGCGGAGTAGGGTGGGTGTTGTGTTCTAAAAGATCAATCATTCCAATAAAACCATTCATAGGAGTGCGAATTTCGTGGCTCATGTTGGCGAGGAATTCGCTTTTGACGCGCGCTGAATTTTCGGCGACGTCTTTTTCTTTTTGCAGCTCGAGGTTGATGAACATCAGTTTTTCCGACTTTTTTCGGGCGGTGATGTCGTGGCGAATGGCGATGTATTGTTCGGGTTTTTTGTCTTCGCTCAAAATGGGAACAATGATGGTGTCCACCCAGTACAGTTTGCCAAATTTATCGCGGTTGCACACCTCGTTTCTCCATATTTCACCCGAGGAAATGGTTTTCCATAGTTCAATGAAAAATTCTTTGGGGTGATGGCCCGAATTCAATATGCGGTGGTTTTTGCCAAGCAATTCTTCTTTGCTGTATTTTGATATTTCTGAAAATTTATCGTTGACAGTAGTGATGTTTCCTTTGACATCAGTAGTGGCTACTATGGCCAATTGGTCAAGGGCATAGCGCAGGGTAGAAAGTTCTTGGTTGTTTTGCAGCAGTATGCGTTCGTTTTCTTTTTGCTCGGTGACATCACGCGCAGTGGCGTATAGTTTTCCGGTTGAAATGTCGGGCGCAGCCGACCACAGCAAAGTAATATACGCCCCATTTTTACAGCGGTAGCGGTTGATGAAATTGACGAGCAGGGCTCCTGTGCTCAAGCTTTCGACTACTTTGAAAGTTGCTTCTAAGTCATCGGGGTGAATGTATTGCGCAAAGGCTTGTCCTTGGAGTTCATTAGGAGCATAGCCCAAGGCCTTTGAGAACATGGAGTTCATTTTTTCGAAAGTGCCATTGACATTGGCGATGCACATGAAGTCGAGGGCAAGGTCGAAAAATTTCTGCAATTCTTCTTCACTGTCGCGCAAAGCTGCCTCCTGTTTTTTTTGTGCACTGAGGTCCATCGCAATGCCGAGGTAGCCAATGATCTCCTGTTGTTCGTTCCGCAGCGTGGTTATGGAGAGCAAAACAGGGAAGCGCGTTCCGTCGCGGTGAATGTAAGTCCATTCATTGCTGTCGGCTTGACCTAATCGTGATTTTGCAACAAAGGCATCAAAGCCAGGTTGAATGTCTTGTTGCAATTCGCTGCTCAACACAGCTGCTCGGGCAACCACTTCTTGCAAATCGTGAAAAATGGCGGGAGAACTTTTGTCAATCATTTCTTCGGCGCTATAGCCTAATAGTTTTTCGGCGGCAGCATTGAAGGTTTTAATAATGCCATTGGGATAGGTAGAGATGACGGTATATTCAGTGCCTTCCAGCAAGGCTTGTTGGTAAGCAGATTGTTCAGCGATTGTTTTTTCTTTATCGGCAAGTTGGTTGTTGATTTGCTGCACATAGTTGAGGTTGAGCATGAGTTCTTCCTGCGACGATTGCAGTTCTTCGTTGATGGCAATGGCTTCGTCGTTTTTTTCTTTGGCATCTTTTAAGGCGGCCGCAGTTTGTTCGGTACGCTGCGCAAGCAATTGTTTTATATACATTAGGGCGCCGTGAATTTCGCCTTTGTTATTGAAAATATGAAAGTCACTGCTGCTGTTGTCGCGCACCTCGCTGATTTGTTCAGCCAATTTTTTAATGTTGTTTAAGCTGGCAACAACGCTGCTCAGCGAGGAGCTCATTGCACCCACTTCGTCGCTCTGCTGTATTTCACTGTAAAATACATTTTCGCCCTCTTCAATATTTTGAATGGTGCGTTGCATTTGTTCAATGGGTTTGATGATAGTGTGTTGCAGCAGCCACAATGAAAGCGCAATAATACTGACGAAAATCAATAGTAAAGTCAGCTCCATTGTGTTGTACTTGCTGGCTTGTTCAGTTTTTTCAGCCCTAATGTTTTTGCTGTCATTGTCTATTGCAATACTGATGTTGCTCATTTCGCTTTCTGCCGAAGTGAAGAGGTGGTTGAATTCGGTGCTGATTTGTTCAAAGTGTTTTGGGTTCGCGCTAAGGTGCTGCGCTCTTTCGTTGCTGATCAGTAGTGCTATGGCTTTGTAGCGCAGCATGTTGATGTTGGCTTTTTCAAGGGCTTCAGCTATTTCAGGAAGTGGATTTTGTTTTTGTGCTAGTGCGAAATTTTGATCGAGTATGCTGAGGTGTAATTTTAAATTGAGTGCAGCGAGTTCATATTCTTCGGCACCGTCAACATAAATCATGGTATAGCAATCGGAGCGCACGGCGTCGTGCATCATATCGGCAGTGAGGTGGTAACGCATCAGCTGCGCATTGTTTGCGCTTCGCTCCGTGAGCGCGTTTCGTTTTTGTTGTTGATTAAAATTGAAAAAGTAGGAGGTCAGTAGAAAGGCGATGGTGCAAAGTGAAACCAAAAATATTTTGATTCGAAGGGGAAGATTTTTGAAATTAATCATTCTTGTCCAGTGCTTTAGTTTTTGTAAAAAGTGATTCTTACGTGGGCATGCCAAAATAGTTGCGTTCGTTCTGTGAACGATTGCTTTTCGCAGGTAGAATGACGTATTTGTTGAAAGGTGAATTTTTAAACGCGCAACCAAAGAAGTGGTGCTGCGCAACAAAGTTTAATACTTGTTTCAGTTATTTTTTTGCAACTTGTTCAAGGCCGAAACGAGTACTTCGGTTTGAATGGGTTTGAGGATATAATCCACTGCGCCGTTGTCCATCGCTTTTTTAACGATATCGTCGGAGCCGGTGCCGCTGATGAAAATAACCTTTGAGCGCACACCTTCGGTATTGAATCTTTTGATGAGGTCAACACCCAATTCGTCGGGCAAAATGGTGTCAAGGGTGATGACGTCGGGCTGCAACGCCAATGCTTTTTGCAATGCTTCTTCGCACGTTCCGGCGCTGCCAACGACATTGAATCCCGACGCTGCGAGAATGTGCTTGAGTACCAAAACCACTGGTTCAGAGTCGTCAACAATTAATACAGATAGTGCCATAGAGTGCGGAGCTTTAGGGTAAAAATATAAAAATAAGTGTGATGCGCTACTTTTATTTTTGAAAAAAAGAGCGCTTATCCTTTTTTGCTTTTTTTTTCTAAAAATGATTTTTGACAGCTTTAAACATTTATTTGACAGAATATGAAACCCCTGAAACTTTTGTCCGTAACAATCCCGTATCTTTTGAATGGATTAAACTGAAACAGTAGTAAAATCAAGTGTTTTGAAAAACATTGGATTGAAAACAAAACATTTAAAATAGCTATGGCGAAAGGAAAAAATAAAGAAGTAAATAAAAAAGCAACAAACGAAAATCAAAATAATCACATCAATACTAATCAAACTAAAGAAGTTATGGAACAAAAAGGAAACAACGAAGTAGCGGAATTGAAACAAAGAATTGCCGAATTAGAATTGGAAAAAGCAGAGATTCAGCGTGAAGTTGAAGCGCGCATGTTATCGGTTGACCAAGCCTGTATCGTGTCGGAAGTAGATTTGAAAGGTTTTATCACCTATGTGAATGACAAGCACTGCGAGGTTTCTCAGTATACGCGTGAAGAGTTGATGGGTCAAAACCAAAACATTGTGCGTCACCCCGACATGCCGAAAGAAGTGTTTAAAGAAATGTGGGCAACCATTGGCCGCGGTAAAATATTTAGAGGTAAAGTAAAAAACAGAAAAAAAGACGGAACACCTTACTACGTTGATGGTATTTTTACGCCCGTGCTGGGCGACAATGGCAAACCAGTAAAATACATTGGTATCCGTTTTGACATCACCGAAACAACTATTGAGCAGCAAAGAATGAAAGGTATCATGGATGCTATCGATGCTTCTTTTGCTTTTATTGAGTTTGATACTAAAGGAAATATCATCACGGCAAATGAAAACTTTCAAAAAGGATTGGGTTATTCTTTATCGGAAATGAAAGGGCGTCACCACCGTATGTTTGTTGATACGGCATATGCCAACACACAAGATTATGTTCGTTTTTGGGAAGATTTAAATGCTGGAAAAGCACAAAACGGACAGTTCCGTCGAATCAAAAAAGACGGTACCGATCTTTGGATTCAAGCAGTGTACTCTCCGGTGAAAGACGAAATGGGAAGAATTACGGGTGTAATTAAAATTGCTACAGACATCACGGAGCAAAAAGTAGTGACTTTGGAAATTGGAGAACTGGCTGGTAAAATGGCGCAGGGCGATTTAACGGCTAAGTTTGTAATGCAAACAGCCGACAAAGATTTGCAAATGATGGGTGATGCATTGAATGCAGCCATTGAAAATATGAATGCTACTTTGGCGAACATTGTGGAAAGTGCAGCATTGGTAGCTGACAGTTCTGTGTCATTGGAAAGTCAGGCCGATGCCATGGCTGCAACCACTACTGAAGTAGCGTCAGCGATTTCACAAATGTCAAAAGGTGCGCAAGACCAAGCGGCAAAAACCGACGAGTCTTCTCGTATGATTGAGCAAGTAATGCGTTCAGCAAACGACATGAGCGACAAAGCGAATGTAATCAACAAAGCTGCTGAAGAAGGAAAAACAAAATGTACAGATGGTTTGAAAATCATGACCACTTTGATTGCCAATATGGGTGACATTGAAGGGTCGGCTGGTTTGACTGCCAACTCTATTAAAGTGTTGACCGAAAGAGCTGAAGAAATTGGCAGAACCTTAAACGTGATCACTGACATTGCAGCACAAACCAACTTGTTGGCTTTGAACGCGGCAATTGAAGCGGCTCGTGCAGGTGAAGCTGGTAGAGGTTTTGCGGTGGTTGCTGAGGAAATCAGAAAATTGGCCGAAGATTCTAAAAACGCTGCGGTGAACATCAATATGATCATCAACAACGTTACTAAAGATACGCAGGCTGCTGGAAAAGCCATTGATCAAATGACAGGTGCTGTGAAAAGTGGTAATGCTGCATCGAAATCAGCGGAAGATATTTTCCAACAAATCAACATTCAAAGTGATCAAACGCTGAACTACTCTAAGGAGATTCAGGATGCGTCAACAGATCAGAAAAAAACCATAGACAATGTGGTGAAAAACATAGAGCAAATTGTTGTGGTTGCTGAAGAAACTGCCGCTGGTACTGAGGAAGTTGCTACTTCATCAAACGAGTTGAACAATGCTATGATTGACGTTAAAAATGCAAGTAACAGTTTGTCTCAAATTGCTGCCGAGTTACAAGCCGGTGTTTCGCAATTCAGATTGGCTGACAGCACTGCAATGACAGCGCCAAACAGAGGAGGTGTTCCGGCAAGAGGTAACAGAAGATAATCACACTTAAAAGATTTGCATTATGAGCGATATTAACGATGAGTTATTGAAAGCCATCAATAAGGAAAGTGTGAAAACGGTAAGTAACGATAGAGGTTACCGACGACACCAACTGATTGTTTTCAAATTAGGCAACGAGGAATATGCACTGCCGATTGACCAAATAAAGGAAATTGTACTGACGCCTCCTATTACGAAGTTGCCACAAACCCCTGATTTTATCAAGGGTGTGGCCAACATCAGAGGAAACATCATTGCCATTGCCGATTTGGAAGAAAAGTTTGGCGTAACGCCCAATACCGACGAAGAAGAACGCAATAAAATAGGAATGTATACTTTGGTGATTGAGTCAGATGCCTTTAAAATTGGCATCTTGGTGAAATCGGTGCCAAATACATTGGCTGCATCGGATGATGAAATTGACGACTCTCCAAATGTGGTACACGACAGTTCTTTGGACGACAATTACATCAAAGGAATTGTTAAGTCAGACAAGCGATTGATCATTCTTATTGATATTTTCAAAGTCATTAAGGAAGAGCTGATTGACAAGGCGACAAAAAAAGCATAAAATTATTGTAAAATAAGTCGGCAAAAAGATAACCTTTGCCGGCTTATTTTACGTAATGGGCTTTAGTAGTACATTCAAAAAAGTAACATTGAAAACCAGTAATATTTAAAATATGTCGAAAAAAGTTTTAATTGTTGATGACTCGCTTTACATGCGCACAGTAATCAAAGATGCCTTGGAAGGCGCAGGCTACGAAATTGTAGGACAAGCTGCCAACGGCGAACAAGCCATTGATTTGGCGATGGACTTACAGCCTGATTTAATTACCCTCGACAATATCTTGCCCGACATGATCGGTACTGATATTTTGGCGGTTTACAAAGAAGAAGGATTGACCTCGAAAGTCATTATGATTTCTGCTGTTGGACAGCAATCGGTGATTGATCAAGGAATGGCTTTAGGTGCCGACGACTATATCGTTAAACCCTTCACCCCTGAACAATTGATTGACAGGGTAAATAAGATTTGTCAATAGATAATCCCTTTCAATTTTGGAAAGAATAAGAATAGTAGTAATCGAAGACTCTGCTTTGATGCGACTGGTGGTTTCTGATATTTTAAAGTCAGATCCCGAACTGGAAGTAGTGGGCATGGCCGGCAATGGAAAAGATGGTGTGGAGATGGTTGAAAAAACCCGTCCCCATGTTGTTATTACCGACCTCATGATGCCTGAATACGACGGTTTGTATGCCATCAGAAATATCATGCGAAAAAACCCAATGCCCATTATGGTATTGAGCGGAGCCGGCGATGAAAGTTCGCAGGTGGTGTTTGAAGCCATGCAGGCTGGCGCTTGTGATTTTTTAGAGAAACCACAGCAAAAAGGAGCAGGAGGTGTACGCGGTGTGGACAAAGAATTGATCGCTATGGTGAAAGCCATTTCAAAAACAAAGGTCAATGCAGCAAAGGTATTGACGACCAATCAAAATACGCAGTTGCACAGTTTTGGTACAAGTTTGCCTTACGATGTTTTTGCCATTGGCGCCTCTACTGGGGGACCTGGTGCAATTGAAGAAGTAGTGCGTAAATTGCCGGGTAACTTTCCGGTGCCTGTAGTGCTGGCGCAACACATGCCAGCGAGTTTTATCACCTCTTTCGCAGCGCGCATCAATACGCTAACGCCTTTAAATGTAAAGGTGGCTGAAGAAGGAGAAACTTTGCGTCCGGGTAACATTTACATCGCTCCCGGAACAGCAAATATGGAAGTGCAAAAAGTAGCAGGAAAAGTCATTGTAACGTTGAACAACAGAACCTATACGGATTTTAACAATCCGTCCGTAAACTGTTTGTTTGAGTCGGTGGCCAACGTGTATAAAAATAAATCGATCTCTGTCATCTTAACCGGAATGGGTAAAGATGGTGCAAGAGGAATGAAAATGATGAAAGACGCAGGAGGTTACACCATTGCGCAAGACAAAAATTCTTGCGTGGTATACGGTATGCCTGCTGCGGCAGTTGAAATGGGCGGTGTAACACAGTCGGTTCGACTGGTGGATATATCAAGTTTTGTAGTGAGTTGTTTTGCTTAATTAATAACTAAGGGAGTATGTCGAAAGAAGAAGAATACCAACAGGTTTTTTTAGCCGAGGCCAAAGGACTGGATGCCGATTTACAAGCGCATGTCGCTGCTTTAAAAAGCAATGCGTCAGATAAAAAAGCGGTGTCGGAGATTTTTAGATTGGTGCATACCATCAAAGGCAACGCCAACGCGCTGGGTTTTTCAGACATTGGTGATTTGGGGGAAATTATTGAAGGTATTTTTGCAGTGATTAAAAGTGCCGATGCTCCTTTGGATGCAATGCTGCTTGGTGATGTCGTGAAGGGAATTGAAAAAATGTCAGAACAAATTCACGCCATAGATAAAGGAGAAAAAGTAAAATTCTTGCCCATTAAAACACGTTTGGGCATTGTGCTGAAAAAATTAAAACAAGGCGATGGCTTGGTCAGCGCCGATGCGCCAGCCCCTGTCGCTGTTGTTGAAGAAGTGAAAGCGGAAGTGGTGAAGGCTGTAGAAGAAGTGAAGGTGGAAGCAGTAAAAGTTGAGGTGGTGCCTGTTGCGGAAGCAAAGGCTGAGGAAGTA
The DNA here is from genome assembly GCA_947444925.1 of Flavobacteriales bacterium. Classification (GTDB taxonomy): domain Bacteria; phylum Bacteroidota; class Bacteroidia; order Flavobacteriales_C; genus JAHEZL01. The sequence goes on from CANFBW010000024.1 coordinate 21,326, forward strand.
AAAACAGTTGTAGCGGAAGTGAAAGTAGCTGCACCTGCAGTAGATAAAAGTGCATTGGAAAATCAAGTAAAACAGATGGTGGCCGACTTAAAAGCTGCCTTTGTGAATATCAATACCTTGCGCGACTTTTCAGCCTTGAGCACAGCACTTGCTGCAGTAGAAGCCGCTGGAAAGCAAGCCGAAGAAAAAGGCGTTGAGCAAATGAGTGCAGCATTTATCAGTTTTTTTAAAGAGCTGAATGCGGAAAAGTTGCTTTTAAATGACGAACATTCTGAAAACATTGATCCTGTGGTAGCCATCTTTGAAGAAGTGGGCGCTGCTTTAAAAACAGGTGAGAAAGTGAAATACGTGGCGGTGAAAGCGAAGTTGGGCGTTGTATTGCGCAAACTGAAGGAAGAAAATGCCGCGAATGCCAATTCTGGCGCACCTGCTGTTGAAGCACCAAAGGTAGAAGCCGTGAAAGTTGAAGCACCAAAAGTGGTGGCACCAGCTGCGGTTGCCCCAAAAGCAAGTGAGGGCGGATCATCGTCAACACCCGCCGGTTTTGAAGATAGCATTGACGATGATGTTAAAGAAGAATACAAAGAAATATTTTATTCAGAAGCCAACGAAAATCAAGAAGAGCTGAACCGTTTGTTTACCAAACTGGAACAAAATAAAAAGAACAAATCGGCAGTTGATGCTATCTTTCGCATTACGCATACCTTGAAGGGAAATGCGTTGGGTATTGGCCTTAAATCGGTGGGGGGAATGGCCCACGTGTTAGAAGACGTTTTTGGTGAGGTGCGCGAAGGCAAGCTGGAATTGACCGACGCGATATTCAAACAATTGTTCAAAGGCTTAGATACGCTAACCGCCCAAATACAAGCTTTAAAAACCAATGCAGTAGTGGAATACAAATGCATTAAAGGTGTGCTGCATTCTATTTTGAAAGGCGAATTCGACGAAAGTAAATTGGTGGAGGAGGAAGAAAAAGACGAAGACGACAGCAAAATGGTGTTTGCCGACTCTGTGCAGGTTCCGGTGAAAAAATTAGACGACCTCATGAATCTTGTGGGCGAGCTGGTGATCGAAAGAGACCGCTTGATATCCATGGTGAAAGACGATGCGGGCAATAAAAAGGTAGATTTTTCGCGCTTTGTGCGCATTACCTCCGACTTGCAATACTCGGTGATGGATGTGCGCTTGGTGCAAATATCTTTCTTGTTCAATAAGTTCCACCGCGTTGTGCGCGATGCAGGAGCTATTGAAAAGAAGAAAGTGCAATTGGAACTGAAAGGAACTGAAACTGAAATTGACAGAAACGTGATATCGGTGATTTCTGATTCGATGATTCACCTCGTTAGAAACTGCGTGGGACATGGTATTGAAACTCCTGAAGAAAGAAAAGCAGCTGGTAAAAGTGAAGTGGGTACACTGACGTTGAACGCTAAAAATGAAAGCGACAATGTGATCATTCAAATTATTGACGATGGAAAGGGCATCAATCCAGCGGTCATTGGTAGAAAGGCGGTGGAGAAAGGATTGATCAGTGCAGAGGGTTTAAAAAGTTTGACCGACAAAGAGATTATTATGTATATTTTTGAACCTGGTTTCTCGAGTATGGATACGGTAACGGCCATTTCAGGACGAGGTGTTGGTATGGATGTGGTGCGCAAGTCGATTGACTCTATAGGTGGTAATGTTGAAGTAGATTCAGTGGTTGGAAAAGGTACTACCATTACTTTATTCTTGCCAAGTTCAATGGCGGTTAAAGGTACTCTTTTGTTTGAACTTGGTGACCAGGAATACGCCATGCCACTGGCATATACGGAGGCGGTAGTGTCGTTTAAGAAAAGCGATTTCCACAAGGTGAGTCAAGGTTTGATGGCGACTTATTTGAAAAAAAATATTTCCATTGTTTTCTTACACGATATTTTCAATGCGCACTTGGCTGGCAACAGAAATCGCTTGCACAAAAGTTTTGATGAGCTGGATGAAGCGAAACAACTTGATGTAGTCATTGTAGCCTATGGTGGCAGAAACGTGGGATTTGTGGTGGACAAGCTTTTACAACAAAAAGAAATTGTGGAGAAGCCATTAATGAAACCTGTAAGTGATGTGCCTTTTGTAAGTGGTGTGACTATTTTAGGAAATGGAAAAGTATGTTTGGTGTTGAACGTGATGACGATAGTGCAGCATGTATTTATGCCTTCAACAAGAACCGTATTAATTGATTAAGATAAAGCATGAGCAACGAAGAATTAAATAAGGAGAACGAGATGTTGGAGGCATTGATGAAAAGTGCTTTAGACAATTCTGCGCAAGCTTTTTCGGTGATGATCAAAAAGAAGATCGACCATCATTTTCATTTGGAGCGTTTTGATACGGCTACCGATTTGGAAGATATTTTGGCTATTTACCACGAAGGGCAATACACCGTGCTTGAAACCAAAATGCTGGGCGATTTGCGCGGCGTGTGCTATTTGATGATGGAGAAAACTACCTCTTCTCAAATTGCAGAACTGACCATTCCTGAGTTTTTAAAGGGGAAGGCCGACGCTGGTATGGCCGATGCCATGTTGCTTGAACTCGACAATGTGTTGTCGGCTGCCACCATTACTGTTTTTTCAAATGCAATGAAGAAATCAACTTATGGCGGTGTTCCCGGAATGAAAAATTTGGCTTTGAATGATTTGAATACCTTGTTGAATAAAGAATATGAGAAGTACAGAAAAGGAGAGTCGCCGTCACCGGGTCTTGTTGTTTACGCTGAATATTCAGTAGAGGGAGTGACAGGCTTGCCTGGTTATGTGTGGGTTTTTAATGGTGATTTTTGCGATGTAGCAGTAAATCAAAGTATTTTGGTGGTATAAAATGAAAGACAAAAAGAACAAAGGATTAAAAACAGGAATATTGCTTTTTCTGGCCCTGCTGATATCGGCACTGGCCCTTACTGTATTTGTGGTGACAATGTATTTCGTTGGCAATAGCACGCACGTGCACTTGATACAAGTAGCTATGTTGGCGATTGTGATTTTGCTGCTCAGCGCCGTAATGGTGTTGAAAATGAAATTGCTCAATCCCCTGAACTATTTAATGATGGCGCTGAAAAGCGTGGGGAGTAACCAAAAAATAAATCAGGAAATTATTAAAAAAACTTGGTTGGAAGACATGGGTAAAGATCTTGCCAAAGTGTCGGACAACATGGTGGAAGCAACAAAATTTGCTGTTGAAATTGGAGAAGGTGAATTTGACCGTGTGATTGAAAAAATTGACGAAGGTGATGCGCTGAATATGGCGTTGCTCAACATGCGCGACAAGCTAAAGGAAGTTGCCGATCAAGAGAAAAAAAGAAATTGGGCCATTGAAGGTGTGGCTAAATTTTCAGAGATCTTGCGTCAAAGTCAAGACGACATCGAAGAGCTGTCCTACAATGTGATCAGTTCCTTAGTGAAATATTTGTCGGCCAATCAAGGCGGTGTTTTTTTGTTTCACAACGATGGTACGCGTGCCGAAGATGGAATGCCCAACGGCACTGTTGAACTGATTTCATGTTATGCTTTTGAGCGCCGTAAATTTTTGAAAAATACTTTTGATGTCAATGAAGGTTTGGTGGGACAGTGTATTATTGAAGCCAACACGATTTACATTTCTGACGTTCCTGATTCTTACGTGAAAATTACGTCGGGACTGGGCAATGCCAATCCACGTGCTATTTTAATTTGTCCGCTTAAAGTGAATGATGAAATATACGGCGCCATTGAGCTTGCTTCTTTCAAGGCTTTTCAAGAGCACGAAATTGCCTTTGTCGAAGAGCTTTGCGAAAGTATAGCCTCTACTTTAGCGTCGGCTAAAATGGGCATGAGCACTAAGAAATTATTGGTGGAAGCGGAGAAGGCGAACAAGGAGATGATGGAGAAGGAGGAGCAGATGAAGGACATTCAAAGTGAATTGAATGTGAAGTTGCAGGAGATCGATATTGAATCAAAAAAATCTCAGAGTATCGCCGAGGCCATTAACAAAACCAATGCTTCTATTGAGTTTGATATGAATGGAAAGATCATAGGCGTGAATGAATTGTTTTTGGGCGTGATGGGTTATACCAAAGCCGATTTGATTGGCAAATATGAAGAAGTTCTTTTGCCGGAAGCCGAAAAAAACAATCCTCAGCACGAAATGATGTGGGATTCGATCAAGAAGGGACAGTATTTTTCGGGCGAGTTCAAAAGAAAAGGAAAACAGGGCAAAGACATTTGGATGAATGGTACCTACAATCCAATTTCCGATATACACAACGTGCCCTACAAAGTTGTGAAGTTTGCGTCTTTCGTTACGGAGGCGAAGGAAATGGAAATGGATTTGAATGGTAAGCTGAGCGCTTTGAAAAACAGTGTGGGCGTGATTGAGATGAATCCTGATTTGACGTTTGCTTCGGTGAATCAATTGCTTTTAGACGTGATGGGATACAAACGCCTTGAAATTAGAAAGGCGACCATTGAAATGTTTATTGGCAAGGAGCAATTTGATACGGCTGACTTTGCGGAGATGGCGAAGGAGTTACTCGCTGGAAAATTTCAACAGAAACTGTATCGTTTTTACAAAAAAGACAAGCCCAATGAAGAGCTGTATTACCAATGTACTTTAAGTCCAATCAACAACCTTTCGGGGCACGTGGTGAAGATCATGGTCATTATGATTGATGTCACACAATCGGTGATCAACGAAAGAAAAATTAAGGAAGAATTAAAAGTAGCTTTGGAGAATTCGAACATGATCAAATTGTCGGATACTACTAAAGATACCAAAGGAATGCTCAACGATTTAGATACGGCGCTGCACGAAATGAATCAAGGTGCGCTTGACGTTGAAAGCATGTTGAAGGCCGATAAAATACCAATGCTAATTTTCAATCCGCAGACCTTGACGATTGAAAATACCAACGCTAAATTTGCGACCTTGTTTTTGAAAACGCCGCAAGATTTAAAAGCACTGAATTTCTTTGCGCTCTTTGATGTGAAGAGCGAAGACCAGCGCGTATTCAACTTTGGTATGAATGAACTGAATGTGTTTAACTTGAATTTGAATACTACTGCTGACTTTGGCTCTGCCCCTGTTGGCGGCATCTTTACGCCCTTGTTGGGCAAATCGATGGACGACACGAAATATTGTTTAATAATATCTCAAATTTAAAATGGCAGTTGAAATATCATTAGAAGAATTAGATGCCTTGTGTAACGCGATTAAGCAGCGCCATGGCATTGATTTTACCCAGTACGAGTCGGCATCATTTGCGAGAAGAGTATCACGTGCCATTGATTATTTCAAGATGGACAACTTAATGTCTTTGTGGCAAAAGATTCTGTCCGATAGAAACTTTATGTTTGATTTCGTTGATGCGATTACAGTGGGCATGACTTCACTGTTTCGCGATCCGCAGTTTTGGAGAACCTTGAAAACCAAAATTGTGATGACCGAATTTAAAAACGCGACTTCAGTGAAGGTTTGGCACGCAGGCTGTTCAACCGGTGAAGAAGTGTATTCTTTTGGAATATTATTGCAAGATTGTAGGGTGCAAGAGAAATACAGGGCTTTGGCGACCGACTTGAATAGAAACTCTATTGAAGCTTGTAAAAAGGGATCGTACGATACGCTGACCATGGCTCAAAATGAAAAACAGTTGAAGGAGTACAATCCGTTTAAACAATTCAAAGATTTTTATACGCTTTCGGGAGATAGAAATTACATCCTGAAACCTGATTTGGTAAAACATGTTGAATTTAAAGTGGGCAATTTAACAACCGATCCCATCACCAGTAAATACGATATTATTTTTTGCAGAAACGTGATGATTTATTTTGACGATTCCTTGAAGCGCACCTTACTCGATAAATTTCACGATGCGCTTAATCCGGGTGGATTTTTAATCATTGGTTTCTTCGATTCGCTCGTGAATGTAATTGATAAAAACAAGTTTGAATTTTACGATTTGGGATCGAAGATTTTCAGAAAAAAATAATTGACCACTTATGGATTTTTACAGAATATTATACAGCAGCAAAGCCTCTGATGCAATGAAATCTTCAGATGTAATGAATATCATAGCTACTGCGCAGGCGTTTAATAAAACAGCAGATGTTACGGGTATGCTTTTGTTTATTGAAGATGGTTTTATCCAATATTTAGAAGGCGCTGAAGAAACTGTTGTGAAGTTGTATAAAAAAATTGCACAGGACTCGCGTCATCAAGATTGTAAGGTGCTGTTGCAGGGGCCTTCTGGTGAGAAAGAAAGGAGTTTTGCGTCGTGGAATATGGGGCTCAAAATAATTACCGATCAGGATTTTCAAGATCTGAAGGCGATGAATGAAAATCCCGATTTCAATTTGTTCAACGAATTGGAGGGCAAGCCAGATATTGCAAAAGAACTGATGAAGTATTTTTACAACCATGGTGAAATTGACTTCGGGAAATTTTGGAATTCCGATAATAAAATCAGAAAAGATATTTGAAGGCAGTATTTCCGCATTCATTTTTGAAGCACAAATGACGTTGATTTACAATGCTTATCGGCAACTTGTCGCGATTCCTTTCCAAAAGTGGCGTTAGATCCTTTAAAGACCGAAACTTTTTTTCTCCTCTTAATGTCAAATCGCAGTAGGAAAAGTGTTTTGTACAAACAATGGTTGAGGATTAGTCGCATTTGTCATCCCTACCAACTCCGCGCGATCTGTCATCCCTGCCAACTCCGCGCGATCTGTCATCCCCGCCAACTCCGCACGATCTGTCATCCTTAGCAACTCCGAAGGACCTATCGCCCTGCTTTTCATCTGCGGGCTCAATTGCGCGCAGTCATTTTTTTTAAGCATTGTCTTTTTTGAAATCTTAATTTGACAAAAGGTGTCGCTGATCGCAAGTGAAAAATCAGTGTTGGCACTGGTTTTTTTTTTCTACGTCAGTCCTCAAAATGTGTCGATAATACTTGTGTTTATTGCTTGGTTGGGCCAATTGCAAATTGCTGGTGCGCCAATAATAAGCGCGTTTTGCAATGCTATTGCCCCTTAAACTTTCGGTAAATTTTATTGTCGTTGCTGATAGACATAAATTCATCGGATGATTTATGCCAGTCAATGGATTCCTGCGCTCCCAATACTAAATATCCTTTTGGCTCAAGTGCGCCGTTGAGTTTTAATATGATGTTTTCCTGCTGCTCCTGATCGAAATAAATGAGCACATTTCGGCACAACACTAAATTGAATTGCGAGAAGGAAGTATCGAGCACCAAGTCGAAGTTTTTAAAGCGCACGTTTTTGTACTCGTCCATTTTAAAAACGAGTTTGTTCTCTACTTTTGAAAAATAATTTTCTGCTTTTTTTCCAGGAAAAACCACTTCCAGGTTTTTTTGGTAGTGGGGCAGGCGCCATGACAAGTAGGTGGCCGCTTTGGCTTGTTCCAATATCTCAGTGTTGATGTCGGTGCCCAGTATTTCGGCCTTGTGCAGGAGGTTTAATTCTTTGAGCAGAATGACCATGGATACTACTTCTTCGCCCGATGAACAGGCGGCGTGCCAGATTTTTACTTTTTCATTTTTTTCGAAAAGACGCGGCAGTATTTTGTCTTTTAAGAACACCCACATCGATGGATCTCTGAACAACTCGGTAGTATTAACAGTAACGGCATTTAAAAACGAGGTGAAGGCTACTTTGTCTTTAATCAAGGGCGTTAGTTGCGCAATGCTTGTTATTTTATTCACTTCCATAAAACGCGCAATACGGCGTGAAAATGAACCAATGGCATAGCCTGAAAAGTCAAATCCGTAGTTTTTCTTGATGTTGTCTATCAATGTTTTTATTTCCCCTTCGGGTAGGTTCAATGCTTCTATTTCAGTACTGCTCATAAAATGGTTTTGAGAAGGTTGATAATTTCTTCTATCGATAATGTTTGATCAATGGTGGTGGCGGCCAGCGCGGCTTTTGGCATGGTGTCAATCATGCATGTTTTAGGATCTTGCACCACGGTATGCCCGCCATTTAAATGAATTTTGCGCATACCATCGGCACCATCTTTATTGGCTCCAGTGAGCAGAATTCCCAGTAGATTTTTTTTGTAGTATTCGGCGCAGCTGCCCAAGGTAATGTCAATCGACGGACGAGAACCCAACACCATTTCATCGCTGCTCATTGAAAACAGTCCGCTGCGCTCTATTGCCATGTGGTAGTTGGCGGGTGCTAAATATATTTTTCCGGGTGCGATCGCTTGCTTGTCGTGGGGCTCAACGATGTGTAATTTCGATTTGACGTTCAGCGATTCGGGCATGCCGGTGTACACGTGCTTCAGGCGGTGCACGGCAACAAAAATAGGGAGTCTGGTTTTGTCGGGAAGCTGACTGAAAATAGTGTTCAGTACCTGCAAACTGCCGGCTGATCCACCAATGACTACTGCTTTTATATCGAATTTACTGAGCATTTTATTTTGTTTTTTGGTAGATCGGCAATTTGTCGTCAACTTTTTTGAACATGTTGGCATAAAAACCAAGAGGCATGGGTTCTTGATTGCCCAAGATCAGGTAGCCGTTCAATTTTGTAGCGGCATATAGGTTAGCGAGCAGGTTGCGCTGACCTTCGCTTTTGTATTGATTGAGAATGTTGGCGGCGTAAACTATTTCGTGTTGTTGTATATTGGTTTTTCGTTCCAAGGTATCCGTGCTCCAAACGATGTGCTTGTCTACGTTTTTATTAAAGAAGTATTTTTTTTCGCGTAATGAAAAGTAGTTCTCGAACAAGGATTTGTCAAATACAATTCCAAAGTTTTGGTGGCTGACATCGTGTTTGAAATCTTCAAAATACAATGCTTTTGCCCGAAGCAGTTTTTGTTCGTTTTCGGCATCGGCACTAATGCTGTAGTTGCTGAAGCCTAGGCGATCAAAGATAATGGCAAATGAAATGAGGTCTTCACCGCTGGCGCATTGCGGAATATAAATAGAGAAATGGTGGGCGCCACCTTTCATCTCAATGAAACTGCGCAAAAAGTTCCAGGCGTCGGCATAGCGAAAAACTTCGGTTTTATCTACAATGAGATAGTGCTGCAATTCGCTGATAAAGCCTGACGACGAAGTGTTTTGGGAGAAGAGATCGACGCTGGATATTTTTTTTTGATCGAAAAAGTTTTCCAATTTTCTTTTGAGCAGTGTTTCGCTGCGCAAATGCAGATCAAGGCCTTTGCCTTTTAATTCAGTCAAAATACTGTCGTAATTCTCAAAAGATAGATCCATAGTGACGCTTCATAATGCTAAAAGCATCTGTACCTTATTTTTAAGTAAATGTTTCAACATCTAATGGTTTGTGTAAAAAAAATATAACTAAGGATTTGTAATAAACTTGTTTTCATGACTTTGGTAGAAATTTTAAAAAATTTGTAACACTGCGTACATTCTTGCGTACCACACGGGAATTCTTTTTACAATAAATGAGGAAATTTTCGATCAGGTTAAAGTTTATCGTGCTTTTAAGTGTATTTGCTGTGGTGGGAAGTGCCACAGTAGTAGCGGTAAAATATTTTCAAAACAGTTTAAACGATAAAAGTGTTGATACGGCCATAAACGTGGTGTCGCGCAACTCTGTATTGGTGCAAAAAAGCAATGCTTTGGTGTACCAGTTTTTGCGCAGCGACGATGTGAAGTTTGAATTGCGCGGTACGATCAAGCTTTTTGATCAGTCTTTGCGAGTGTTGAAAGATGGAGGAGTGCCGCCTGAAATGCAAACAGAGATGCACATTTCAGAGGTGAACAACATGGAAGTGATCAAAAGTTTACAAGAAGTAGATTTGGTGTGGCAGCCATATAAGAACAGTATTTTGGCGCTGATCGACGACAAGTCCGTACTTGACGCAAGAAGCTATTTATTGTCGCACAGCGATTCCTTACAAATGAGTAGTGAAGCAATGCTGGCCTACCTGTCGCAAGTGAGAGGCAAAATGGTGCTGAAAAATACGACCTTCGATAATTTAAGAAATCTAGTTCCCGCAGCTCAAAAACTGTCCTATCTCGCCGAGTTGATTTACAATGGGAAAACCGACAAGAAAGCGGAGTTGAGTACTTTGTTGCAAAATTACCAAAGTGAAGTGGACAACCTTAATCTTTTATTTCCTTTGGCGTCATTAGCGCCTCAAGCCGCTCTTGCTTTTCAAACGTGGAATAACACATGGGCGAAAAGCAAGGCCAGTGCCAATGAAATCATGAACAGTTCGTTTTTAGGACACACGCAAGTTGTAAATGATTTGTATCCTAAGTTGTTCGCTGCTTCTGAAATACTCACTACCCTTTATTTAGCGAACAGCGAAGATGAAAAAGCAAACATTCGCTCTCAGCTCAATGTGGTGCTCATTATTTTATTTATTGTGAATTTATTGACGATTTTCATTGCTTTGTTTTTCATCAACAAGTGGATTTTGAATCCCTTGAAAATCATTGCTGAAAAAACTTCGTTGCTCGCCGAAGGTAAAATTGATTCACTCATACAAATTGACTCAGGTGATGAAGTGGGCAATGTGGCGCTATCCATCAACCAGTCTATTGAAAACATTAAAAAGGCCAGTGAATTTGCCATGGAAATTGGCAAGGGAAGCTTTGATTTTGAATTCAGTAAAAGTGGTGAGCAGGACCGTTTGGGAGAAGCCTTGAGCGTGATGCGCAAGCAGTTGAAAGAAGTAGATCAGGAAAGCCGCGAAAGAAACTGGTCGACAACCGGTTTGGCGAAGTTCGCCGAGATTTTGCGCAACGATCAAAACGACTTAAGTAAGCTGGGTTTCGAAATAATTTCGAACATGGTGAAGTATGTAGAGGCCAATCAAGGCGCACTCTTTGTGGTAACGGAAAGAGATGGTGTTGAGTTTTTGGAGCTGGTGGCCTGCTACGCCTACGACAGACAAAAATACATTGACCTTGAAATACACAAGGGTGAAGGGCTCACCGGACAGAGCTGGGCAGAGGGTCAAGAAATTTACCTCACCGATATTCCTGATGATTACATGCAAATCACATCGGGACTAGGACAAGCGAACCCAAATAGCGTATACATCATTCCGCTGAAGATCAATGAAGAGATTTTGGGTGTGGTGGAGTTGGCTTCTTTTTCGCAAGTAGCGTTGTTCAAAAAGGAATTTATTGGCAAGCTGGCCGAGTCAATAGCATCGACTTTGAAAGGGGTGAAAATCAACTTGAGTACCACCAAGCTTTTGGCCGAATCGCGCCATATGCAAGAGGAGTTGCACTCACAAGAAGAGGAGATGCGGCAAAATATTGAGGAAATGAAGGCCACACAAGAGCAAATGGCAAAGGCGGAATTGGAGTACAAAAACAAGATTGTAGAGCTTGAAGGGAAACTTAAAATGCTGAATGCCTAAGGGCTGAAAGAAATAAAAAACGAACTATGAAGCGTAAATTAATTTTATTGTTGTTTTTTGGCGTGGGTGCGGCACTGTTGCTGTTTACGCTGTTTACGCACAGGGCCGATTGGTCGCAACTCGTGCAAATGCAAGTGGCTGCGTCATTGTTGGTTTTAGCAGCGGTTTTCATTACCGCCGTATTTGTGTATACGGGTGAAAGCAATTGGAAAGAAATGGAAATGAGTCACAAAGAACTGTTGAAAGACAATACTGCATTGACTTTGCAATTGGCTGATTTAGAAGCTGCGGTGCAGTCGAACGAAAGGTCTACAGCACTCATCGCGCTTTTACAGGGCAGTTCGAGTTTGGAAAGCGCAGCCACTGAAGTGCTTAAAAAAATGGCCAAAGATCTTGAGATTTGCCAAGGTGTTTTTTATGTCAAAGAGGGAACCGATGACCATTGTGTTTTTAGGGCCAAAGGTGCTTATGCCTACCACAAAACAGTAGCTTCTATTGATGCTCCGGAGATAGGCGTTGGCTTGGTGGGACAGGTGGCAAAAGACAAAAAGATGCTGGTGCTCAACGAACTGCCAGCGGGCTATATCGAAGTCATTTCTGGATTGGGTAAAAGTCAACCTTCTTTTGTTGCCATTATCCCCCTCACAAATAAAGATGAAGTGGTGGGCGTTTTAGAGTTGGCGACACTAAAAACTTATTCTGAACAAGAAATAAAATATTTTGAACATGTGCAGGAGAGTTTGGGTTTTGCCCTTTATTTATTGTCGGAAAAAATTAAAGTCAACACCGCTTCAAAACTATTATCCTGATGCTGCGCCATGTTTAAAAACGGATTAAAAATAATCAAAGGATATGTGCTGTACGGATGTGCAGTGGGTTTTCTTTTTTTGGAGATGGTGTACTTGTATGCGCGCTCGGAGGAGCAAACGATGGCGGAGGCGCACTTTGACAATCCCCTGCTGTGGGCGCTGTCGCTGATGCCTATTACACTTTCGGTGTACGCATATATTGTGGGCTACCGCTCTATTGCAAGTAAAGACCGTATTTATTCGCGCCTGATTCAACAAATTGAAATTGTAGAGCGCACGTCGCTTTTTGCGGAAGAAATTCGAAAAGGTGAATTGCTTTCTGAATTTGAAGCTTTCAATGAAGACGATACGCTGGGAGCTGCCTTATTGAAGATGCGCAGCAGTTTGCAAAAGCAGGCGAAGGAAGAAGAAAATAGAAACTGGATTGTCAATGGTATTTCAGAGGTCAGTGCCATATTGCGGAACAACAGTAAAATTAAAATATTGGGTTATGAAATCATCCAATACATTGTGCCTAAAATTGGGGCAGTGCAAGGTGCCTTTTTTACTGTTGAAGAGCGCAAGGATAAGAAGACAAAAAAGCGAGAGGGTTTTATCAAGCAAGTTGCTGCTCACGCCTACAATAGAAGAAAATACCAGGAAGCAGAATATTTTTTTGGTCAAGGATTGATTGGTCAGTGCGCCCTTGAAATGGATGTGATTCACCGAACAGAAATTCCCGATGAATACATGTCGATCAGCTCAGGTTTAATCGACGATAAAAAACCCGACAGTTTGATCATTATTCCGCTCATTAGTGAAGGTCAGCTTTTTGGTATAATGGAGTTTGCCGGTTTCAATCGTTTCAATGAATTGCAAGTGAATTTTTTAAAGGAATTGGGCGAAATTATTGCGCGTTCAATTTTTAATATTTCTACCAACGAAAATACTTTGCGCCTTTTGCAGGAGGTAAATAAGAGCCAGGAGAGAACGCAAAAACTTTTGGCCAACGCATCGGAATTAATTACGATTTACGACAAGGAAGGCAGTATCAAATACATTTCACCATCGGTGATCAATATTTTGGGTTATACTGCTGAAGAAGTAGAAGAGACTACTGATCACGATAGAATTAACACAGAAGACTTGGCCACTTTTCAATCGATATTTGACGCATTGGAGGCCGATCCTAAAAAAATTGTCATCACGCAGTACCGCTATTTGAAGGTAGATGGCGCTGAAATTTGGCTGGAAACCACGGCGCGTAACTTGTATGACAATCCGGCCATTGATGGTTTGCTCTTCAATACCATTGATATCACTGAGCGACGTCAGGCTGAAAAAGAGCAACGCGAGCGCGCCAAAATGCAGGCTTTGTCTGAAAACTCACCCGATATTATTTTGCGTTTCGATTTGCAGCGCATGGTGTCGTACATCAATCCAACGATTGAAAAGTACACCGGTATTTCTTCGGATCAGTTTTACATGAAGGCCATTGATGCTTTACCTGTTGATGTTGCTGTGATTGAAAAATGGAAGGAGTACATTGACCACATTGAGAAATCGAAAGAGCACATGGCGGTGGAAATGGAGTTTGTGAACGCCGAAGGAATGAAGTTGTTTATGGAAGTCAACGCCATTCCGGAAGCAGCGCAGGACGGTACTTTGGAGTCAGTTTTGATGGTGCTTCACAATATAACAGAAGCAAAGGTGGCCGAGCTCAAAATAACCGAGGCGAATCAAAAGGTGAAAGACTCGATCAACTATGCAAAACGCATACAGAATTCTATATTACCCAAAGAAATTGTGCTGCAAGATGCGTTTAAAGAATCGTTTATGCTGTTTCGTCCGAAAGACATTGTCAGTGGCGATTTCCCTTTCATTGTACAAAAGGGCGATTATGTTTATTTCTCCGCTGTCGATTGTACAGGACACGGGGTCCCAGGTGCCTTGCTATCGGTAATTGGTTCATTGATCTTGAACGAAATTGTAAAATACGATACGCCAACACCGGCAGTAATGTTGGATCACTTGCACGAGTCGGTTGTAAAAACGTTGCGTCAGGGGCAAGCCGGCGGCGAAAACGAACGCGATGGTATGGATGTGGGCATGTGTCGCGTGCACCTTAAAACGGGGGAGTTTATGTTCTCAGGCGCCCACCGTCCGCTTTATATCGTGCGCCACGACCAAAAAGAAAATGAAGAATTGGAAGAATTGAAAGGCGATAAATATCCTATCGGCGGCGTGCAGTACAGAGGTCGCGAGAAGTTTGCGAATTTTGAAACGGTTTTGCAAAAAGGAGATAGAGTGTATGTTTGTTCTGACGGATATCCCGATCAATTTGGGGGGCCTGACAAGGTGGAATTGAAAAAAATTGGACCTAAAAAAATTAGAAAAATATTGGTTGAAAACAAAGACAAGTCCATGCATGATGTGCATCAGGCTTTGGTTTCAAACTTTGATCAATGGAAAGATTACCACAAACAAATGGACGACGTGTTGTTCATTGGAATTAAATTTTAAAGTATTCATTATAAATGACCCTTATGCAAGAAATCGCTAACCAAGGTTTAAACGGGAAATCAGAGTACATGCAATTTGTGGTGCAGTTTCACCACATGATGCTGAGTAAAAAAATCACTTTGGCCTACGAAGGTGAAGTTACTCAAGAGATTACCAAGGCTTTTACAGCCATGACGGAAAAGAATTTAGACAAAATCGAAGAGGATGGTAAAATTAAAAAGAAGGTCTACCATGTGATGGTGGAATGTTTGCAAAATATAGCCAAACATGCCGATGATGATTCATCGGGTTCCTCTGATAAACTGGAAGATGGCTTGTCGAAAACCGGGATATTCGTCATAGGAAGTGACGATAAAGAATATTTCATCACTTCGGGAAATGGAATTTTGAACGAAAACATCCCCGCATTGAAAGCAATGCTTGACAGTATCAATGCCCTCGATCAGGACGCACTCAAGGAGTTGCACAAAACCAAAATGCGCGAAACAGCAATATCGAGCAAAGGTGGAGCTGGATTGGGTTTTATTGATATGGTGCGCAAAACAGGAAATCCTTTGGAATACCATTTTGAGCCCATCGATGGTAAAAGTTCATTTTTTCTTTTAAAATCAAGAATATCTAAAGCCAATTCTGAAAAATAAAAACATATCTTTAACCTCTAAATACAAGACATATGAGCGCATTAATAATAGAAATGAAGGAAGATACTCCTGCGATTCACTTAGACGCAGCGGCAGGGAAGTTTGAGTTCTCGGGAAAATCATTGCCAGAAGACGTAAGTAGTTTTTATGCCAGTACTTTTGGCTGGATTAAAGATTATGCGGCGGCACCAAATCCTACTTCTGTTTTTGTTTTTAAAATGACCTATTTCAATACGGCGTCTTCAAAAATAATTTTAGACATATTGATGCGATTGGAAGAAATGAAAAATGAGGGCAAAGATGTTTCAGTAGAATGGCATTTTGGCGAAGACGATGAAGATATGAAAGAGGCGGGTGAAGAATACTCGGAGATTGTAGAAGTTCCGTTTAAATTTGTTGAATACTAATAGTTAAATTGATATAGTGAATGCACCATAAAGCTAACCTTAGGGTTGGCTTTGGTGTTTAACATATGTAAGGTTTTTTATATTTAGAAATTGTATTGATGCGCTTGAAAGGCTTGTTGACGATACTGCTGATCATCCTCGGTTTTACTGTAAAACTGATGGCTCAATGTACGCCTGCTATCACCACCAATCCTGCATTAGCGCAAGGTTGTGAAATTTTCACCATTCAGTTTTTTGATGTTTCAGTGTGCACCGAGCAACAACGTTTGTGGCTTTTTGGCGATGGAACGAATTCTTCAGTGCAAAATCCATCGCACACTTTCAATGCTGGACTAAATGGTGATACGACCTACTCTGTTGAATTGCGTGTGCAAGACGTTGGTTTGTCATGGCATTCGAAATTTATTTCGGTGAAAGTTTTTGCCAAACCAAAAGCGACTATCGTGAAGAGTGCCGCTGTTGCATGTGCCATTAACGATTCTATTTTATTTACGAATACAGCGCCAATGCCTTTGGGTTCTAGCGCGTCGTGGGATTTTGGCGATGGATCGTCGTTGTCGACTAAAAATAGTGTTTACCATAAATTCAATACGCCAGCCACCTACACGGTGACATTGACGGTGACCAATGTGAACAATTGCAGTAAAACAGCTACGAGCAGCGTAACGATCAACGAAATTCCAAATCCTAATTTTTCTTTGAGCGAAGTAGTGGTTTGTAATCCTAGAATGGTGACTTTTACCAATACAACAGTAGTGGGAACTTTCCCGATTTCAGCGTGGTCTTGGGATTTTGGTGGTTTAGGATCGTCAACAGTCAAGCAGCCTTTGGACTTCAATTTTTTAAATGCTGGTACTTATCCCATAAGCTTGACAGCCACTAATACAGCTGGTTGCACGAATACTACGAAAAACAACGTTTTTGTAAATCCGACACCAACAGCCACCTTTACAGTGCCTTCAAAGGTGTGTATGCTGGATACAGCAACCGTTTTGTACACTGGAACTGGAGATCCCGCTGCGACTTATACCTGGGGATTTGCTAGTCCACTCGTAAACAATGGATCAGGACAAGGTCCCATCGATTTGGCTTGGAATACGAGTGGGACCAAAACTATTTCGTTAACAGTGAAGCAAGCGAATTGTACGGCCTCGTCAAGCAAAAGCATTTATGTTGCTCCGCTGCCAGAGGTAAGTTTGACGTCGAATGATGTCAATGATTCTATTTGCGAGGAGCAAACCATTTTATTTACCGCCTTGCCCGATTCCTTTGTTACCTATCAGTTTTACAATTTGGGTATTTTGCAACAAAGTACTTTTTCGAATTCTTATTCGGTAAGTACTTTGAGTTCGCCTAATATAGTGGTGGTTACCGCAACAGATACGAGTGGTTGCGCTTCTTCGTCAAGTAACGCTAAAAGTGTTACCGTTTTACAAAAACCAACAACCGTTCTCACAGCAAGTACAGACAGTATTTGCGAGGGAGGTAGCATTTCTTTTTCTGCAGACGGCGGCTTTGATTCTTATATTTTTTACGATGGTTTCTTACCACTACAAAGTGGCGTTTCGCCTAATTTTACTTCAAATTTATTAGAACAAGGAGTTGTGATTAAAGCAGCTGCCGTGGATCACGGATGTTTGGGCGCATTGAGCAACGAAATTGCTCCGCAGGTGATTGCGCCATTGGAAAAACCGGTTGTCAATTGCGGAAAGTCTACTATTGGTATGGTGACTTTTTTGTGGGACGACGATGTGGCGGCTTCTTCTTACCAGATAAGTATCAACGGCGGCGCCTTTGCACCATCAGCTATTCGCGGAAAAGAAATTAGAACGGGGTTGACTCCGGGCGATATCGTAACCGCAAATGTAATCAGCGTAGGTACGGCACCCTGCGGAAACAGTATTGTGTCGGATACAATGACTTGCATCGCGCAGCCATGCGACAGTATCACTTTTGATAAATCCATTTATACAAACTTTTGTGCACAAGAAAATGCGGTTTTGTCTATTAAAAGCATTGTATCGCCTAGTGCTCAGTATGGTATTTCTTGGGACAAAGGGCCTTTTTCCAAAGTCAATACTTTTGCTTTTACGGCAACAACAGCGCGCAAAGTTGTTGTTCAGGTGATTGACTCTACACAACTGGCTTGTCCCGTGACACAAAAGGTTTTTAATATCACTGTTCATGAATTGCCTGTTATCGACTTAACCGCTCGTTCTCCCAAAGAATGTCAGTTTGATTATGCTGAATTTAGTGCAACACAGGCGGGCTACAATAATTATAAATTTTACGTCAACGATACTTTAAAGCAAGATTCAGCCTACCACAAAATGGCTATAGCCACTATGCATCCAGGGTTGAATAGGGTATCGGTGTTGGTAAATGATGCTGGTTGTTTGTCTGAGGATTCATTGACAATCGACATTATTCCAAAGCCTTTGCCTGCCTTTACTGTTTCAAGTGACAGTGTTTGCAAAGGCGAAGAGATGTCCTACAAGGTGTTGGGTAATTTCGACTATTACAAATTCAACAGAACGGGTACTTCGCGCGTTTTGCTTGATTCAACCTTAAATGTGTATACATCGGCTGTCGAAAATAAAATCACCATTGTTGGTACCGACGAAAATGGTTGCCATTCATACGCTGCCGATATCAAGGTGGTGCAGAAATCCCTGCCGCTGGCTGTTTTTTATTCTATTCCTTCAGTAGATTCTCTCTGCGCTGGTGATTCTATTACCTTGGCATATACCAAATCGGGCTATGATAATTATGAGTTTTGGGACAATTACTATCTTAAAAGTAGTGGGTCTTCTTTCTTTTACAAAGTAGGTGATTTGCAAAATAACCACGCGTATTATGGTAGAACCCAGAACGATGGTTGCTTCAGCAAAATCTCTGATACTTTGTATTTTAAAGTGCGTGAAAAATTAAAACAACCCGTTGCCAATTGTGGTTTAACAGGGAACGGACAAATGCAGTTCACCTGGGATCCAATTGATAGAAATCAGGGCTATACGATAAGCGTCAATGGCGGTGGATATTTTACGCCCTCAACAGGAAACAATGGATTGGCACATATCGTGACGGGTTTGGCACCCTTGGATACGGTGTGTTTGAAGGTCATCGCCAAGGGTGCGCAGCCCTGCGGTAATAGTATTGCTTCTGTTGCTGCTTGCTGTATTATGCCTTGTTCGCCGGTCACCTTCGACCAAAATTTTACCTATAAGGAAGTTTGTGCGGGGCAATCGGTGACGGTGCAAGTAAATAATATTCACAGTCCGTCCGGAAAATATTTAATGGCATGGAACAATGACGCGCCGCTCAAAATTTTTAGTAGAAAGTTCACCCCCACCAAAGATACTGTGGTGACGATTGCCATTTGGGACACCAAGCAAGTGGAGTGTACACCCACCATTAAATACTTTACCGTCAAAGTGCATGCACTTCCTGTGGTGACGATTGCCGGTGACACTACCTTTTGTTCCAATGAACAAATTGTGTTGAAGGCTTCGCCTGATTATTACGACAACTATCAGTTTTACGACCGTTACTTGCCGATTGCCAGTGGTTTGAATCCAACACAAATTGACCAGAATATTCAAAATGGACATTTTTATACTGTGGTGGCAACCTATAGAGGTTGCAAGGATACGAGCGAACGACATTTTATACATGTAAGTCCTAAGTTGCAGATTCCGGATATATACTGCGGAACCACGAGTACCAGCACTGTGGAGATTTTATGGGATGCGGTTCCCACTGCTATTGGTTATGAAATTAGTGTCAATGGTTTTCCTTACCAAACACCTAGCGCTGGAATCGCAGGTTTACAGCATCTGCGCACAGGAATGACTGCTGGAGACTCTTTGGTAGTAATGGTGCGCGCTGCTGGAGCAACGCCTTGTTTGACCAGTGAAGACTCTAAAAAAATAACCTGCTATGCTAAAAATTGTGCACCCGTTAACTTCTCAAAAGGCAACGACCTTAATATTTGCGCGGGCGATTTGGTGACCGTTGCTGTTGGTGCTATACAAACGCCAAGTGCCAACTATGGTATTTCTTGGGACGGTGGATTGACTTATTCCAAAACAACTTCTTTCTCCAAAAAAGTATACAGTGACTCAATGATTGCCATAACGATTATTGATTCTGTTCAGTTGGGTTGTCCGCTGAATACAAAAGATATTTTGGTGAATGTGCAAGAAATTCCGGCGTTGAAACTAATCAGCAACACAGGCAACGATTCTATTTGTCAAGGTGAATTGTTGCAAATTCAGTCCGATGTCATTGGATATGATGGATACAAATTTTTCATAGACAATGTGTTGGTGCAAGACTCACTTTTCTACATTTATTCCAGTTCTTCACTCGCTGTGGGCAACCATAAAATAAAGGTCAACAGTGCCTACAATGCCTGCTACTTTTTGTCAGACAGCACCACTTTTAATGTGGTTTCTTTTCCACAATTGGTGTTGTCGAGTTCTGATGCAAACGATTCAATTTGTGCTGGCAATACTGTTGTTTTTAAAGCCAATGCAGGATTTGAAAACTATTCTTTTTATCAAAATGGTGCCTTGCAGCAAAGTAGTGCTGACTCTGTTTTTTCTGTGTCGACCTTGGTCAATGGAGAGGAAGTGTACTGTATTGGTAACAATCGGTTTTTGTGCTCGCGCTACTCTGATACCATTGCAACCGCAGTGACATCATTGACCATTTTTTCTTTGTCGAGTTCTGATTTGAACAATATTGTTTGCGCCAATGATACTGTTGTGTTTACCGTGAGTCCGAGTCCCGACTACTTTTTTGTATACAATAAAAGTGATAGTTTGAAAAGGTTGATCGGATCGACATTTCAAATTGATACTTTGGAAACCAGCGATTTGATCTCGGTAAAAGCAAGTATGGACGGATGTGTCACCACCTCTAATGCCATTCAAACTTCCGTGCAATTTACGCCAACAGCGAGCATCAGTAAAGACACAGCTTCTATTTGTGTGGGGCAACAAGTGCAGCTGACAGCAACAGGCGGGGCATCGTATTTGTGGAGCAATGGCGATTTAGATTCGGCAGCAGTTTTCTCACCCAGTCAAAGCACTTACGCTTGGGTAAAAACAAAAGTGAACAATTGTACCAGTCGCGGAGATTCAATTCACATCTACGTTGATGCCTTAAAACCTAACGCCGATGCGGGGGCAAATGAATTGATATGCCGCTATGACAGCGTACAACTTTTTGCATCGGGAGGACTAGTGTTTCATTGGTTGAACGGCGATAGCATTAGCAACAAAAACATTTCTGATCCATTTGTGCACCCGGTGGTCACAAGCACTTATACTGTGGAAGTAGGAAATGTCATTTGTCGCGATACGGCAAAAGTTACTGTGGAGGTAGACAAGTGTTTGAAAGACCTGGAGAAAAAAATAGTTGAAATATTTACGCCCAACAAAGATGGTAAACATGATTTCTTTGTTGTTCCTGATATTGATTATTTCACAAAAAATAAGTTGACGGTGTACAACCGCTGGTCAAATGAAGTGTACAGTGCGTCGCCATACAACAACGAGTGGGAAGGCACCAACCAACAAGGTGCGAATTTGCCAGACGGTACTTATTTCATTGTTTTGGATTTGGGCAATGGTAAAGCACCATATACGGGATTTGTAATGATACAACGATAGTGAGCAAAAAGTTTTTACATACCGTCTTTTTTGTTTTGGTGCTCGGCAGCGCAGCAGCGCAGCAGTTGCCCTTATTTAGTCAATACAGTTTCAATCGTTTTGGATTCAATCCGGCTTACGCTGGCAATAAAAATAGAGTAGAGGCCATCGTCACGCACCGCAACCACATGCTAAACTTTCCGGGAGCGCCCACCACGCAGCAATTTACGGTGTCGGCACCTTGGCAGGCCAAGTACATGGGATTTGGACTCCGCGTACTGAACGATAAAATAGGCGTGACCAACCACGTGTCGGTGAATGCAGCGGCCAACTATTTTATAGGTTTTGGTGAAGGAAAATTGGCGATGGGTTTAGAATTTGGAATGGATCAATACAGTGTAAATTGGGATCAGTTGGAAGGCCACGACGCCACCGATCCTTCGCAGCCTGCTGGCGCTAATTCTATTATTGTGCCGAATGCGGCATTTGGTTTATTTTACACCACTGACAATTGGTACGCAGGCTATTCTATTCAAAACATGGTGGGCTCGCGGTTGAGTTTTCAAGGGGCGGCCAACAGCACAACATCGAGTCAATACATGCACCATTATATCAATGCAGGTGGCGTGAAGCAGTTGAACGACAACGTTCAGTTGGAGCCTTTTTTACTCATCAAAGCCGTATATGCTGCGCCTTGGCAAATGGATTTAGGAACTTATTTCGTATATAAAAATGCATACGGTGCAGGAATTACATACCGCAGTGGTGATGCCATTGTATTTAGCGCAAAGCTTGAATTTTTGGAACAAATATATGTTGGCTATTCTTATGAAATGCGCATCAATAGTTTGAGTGCATACGCCAGTACTTCTCACGAAATTATGTTGGGTTACTATTACAAATTATTGGAGCCCGCCAGAAAAAAAATCATTCATCCGCGATATTATTTTTAGTGAAAAACAAAAACCACATATTCCTTTTATTGTGCTTTGCTCTTTTTGCGCTTCCTCAAATTGTACTCGCACAAAGAAATTTGTTGAAAGGAAATCAGTTGTTTGATTTGAATCAATATGACAAGGCGATTCCGTACTTTATTAAGGAAGCGAACAGTGATATTATGGAGGTGCGTAAAGAAGCTACGCTTAAACTCGCCGACTCTTACCGCTTGCTTGGGGACTTTGAAAATGCTGAGAAAATTTACAAAAAGTACATTGGCAAAGGAGGAGGAAAAGATGCCGTGCTGCAGTATGGCTTGGCCTTGAAAGCAGCGGCAAAGTACATGGAGGCCAAACGTGAATTTTTGAGCTACAGTAAGCTGGCGCCCGAAGATCCGCGTGGATTGATGCTTGCACGTTCATGTGATTTTGCCCAACGCATGCTCGATGCTGAGCCTGAATATGAAGTGCGCGAACTCAAAACATTCAATACTGTAAATGTTGATATATCGCCGGTGTTTTATAAAAACGGACTCATTTTTTCTTCGCAGAGAGAGGGTGGTAAAAAACCTTTTTTGAATTTTGAAGGGGGCACCACTGAAGTCCTCCTTGATATTTATTATGTTGATTTTGACGGTACAGCGCAATCACTTGCCAATAAACTATATTTTTTTCCGGGACTCAATACCAACGATCACGAGGGACCTGCCTGCTTTTCTGCTGATGGAAAGGAAGTCTATTTTACTAAGACAGTAGAAGGTGACCGTTTGAAAAAAAGTGACAAAGTAGTCACCAATACCTTACAGGTTTTTTACGCACAAGTGATGGGTGACTCTATTTGGTCACATCCAATTTCGGCATTTCCTTTTAATGGCATTGAATATTCATTGATGCATCCATCGTTGACGAAGGACAAAAAACGAATTTTCTTTTCTTCGAATATGCCTGGCGGATTTGGCGGTACTGACATTTATGTTTGTTACAAATTGAAAGGCGGAACGTGGAGTAATCCCTTCAACTTGGGGCCGGAAGTAAATTCTACAGAAAATGAATTGTATCCTTTTTACGACAACGATGGACATCTTTTTTTCTCCAGCAATGGGCATCCTGGAATGGGGAAACTCGATATTTTTAAATCTACTTTCGATTCCTTGTACGGTTGGTCGCACGTTGAAAATTTAAAGGTGCCTGTAAATTCGATTGGTGACGACATTTGTTATGTTGAAAGTGAAAATTCAGGCAGGGGTATGTTGGTTTCTGATCGAATCAATGGAACGGGAAGCGATGATATTTACACCTTTGTAAAGAAGCAACCGATTTTGGTGGAGTTGGAAAACGACGTGCTCAAGATCAAAAATTACAATGCCTACGATGCCTTGAAATATTCGGTAAAGGTAGAGGGGGAGAAGGCATCGCAGCAGCTTGCCGAAGAAGATGGATATTTTGTTTTTAAACCAGAACTCGACAAAAGTTATGTGCTCACCGCTCGAAAAGAAGGTTTCTTAAACAATCAAGTAACTTTTTCACTCAAGCGCAACGAAGATGGCAGTAGGGAGCTGAAGATGCTGCCAAAGTTGGCCGATGTTGAAGTGAAGGGGTTTTTGGGAACCATTAAAAATAACAAAAGTGTTGCGGATACGCTGGTGGCTGATAGTACTATCAAGGTGACCACGCTAAGTCAATCGCTTTCTAAAATTAAAGACAAAGTAAAAGTGCAGCAAACGGGTTACAGCGATTATCCTTTTGCAGCATTGATGAAAGGTACTAAAAAGGCAGGCGAAGAAAGAGCTGCTTTTGAAGGTATACCTGCCAAATTGTTTGTTGAAGATGATTTTGTAGAACAATTGCGCACCGATGATAAAGGTGAATTTTATTTTACGATGACATCGGGACAAAAAAATGTAATTCTGATTGATCCCGTTCCTGATGGGTACCAGCCGGTAGAGAAGAAGGAAGAAGTGGCTGTAGAAAAAGTAATAGAGGCCTTGCCCGATACCATCACTGCGCCCGTTGAAAAAGAAATTGCAGCCGAGGTCTTGCCTAAAGCAGCAGTTGATAGCGTCGTTAAAGGTCTTGAAAAAGTAGAAGTGCCAAAGGAAGATCTTGCAAAAACAAAAGAGGAAGATGCTGTTAAAACAACAACTCCCGCAGTTGGTAACGAGAAAATTAGCGCTCCTTTTGTGAATGAACTGGGTTGGAGAAAAGTGGGTGATAAAATTGAAGCAAATATTTTGGCTATCGCGAATGGGAAAATTTTAAAAAACACCTCATTTGTATTAAAAATAGATGGTGCTGTGAAAGGCGCGTTGCAGTCGGATGCTGCGGGTATGCTTTCGTTGTTGGGTTTGGAGCAAGAAGGAATCTATACCTTGTCGCCCGTTGGAGATTCTGCAATAGAAGCCATTGCATTCAACCCTTTGCTTGAGTTGAAAAAACAAAGTACGCAATTGCAGCTTAAGGCACCTGCAACTGTTGCTGCTAAGGTGCTGCGCGATGCAAGTATTGTTTACGATGAAATTAAAATCAAAGAACTATTTTTAAAAATACCTGAAGGTCCTGTTGGTACTGAAAAGGTAATTGGACAAGTGTTGTTCAATGGCAAGTCGAGTGCCAATACCGATGTTGAAATTGTGGTGGATGGCAAAGTGAAAGCCTTGGCGCAAACGGATAAAGACGGTATTTTTGTTGCCTACTTAAATCCAAAGAAAAACAATGCATTAAGCACTATCGTCAATGATTTGAGTTACGATAGCAAGCTAATCGAAAAAGATTTCGTGAAGCGAAAAAATTATTTTGAACTGGTGGTGAACATCGGCGACAAAATTGTTACTGCAAAAGTGGCCGGGCTGCAAGTGAACGACGCATTTTTAGCGGGTCCTCTTGTTATAATGAAGGGGCAAAAAAGAGTGGCGCCAAATACTAGGGTGCGTTTTATTCCAAAGAATGGATCTCCGCTGGAATATGTAAGCAATGATGTGGGCGAGGTAAATGTGAAATTAAATAAAGATGAGGTTTACACCGTTGAATTCGCTGATGATTTAAGTTATGAAAAAAGCACTTTTGTTCCGGCCTTGCACAAAGGGGTTGATCTTCCTTTGGTTTTTGACGTTAAAGTAACTGCTCCTGAAAAGGAAGCAATTGTTGCGAAAGAAGAAGGGAAGGAAAAGATTGACAGTACTGAGTCAGTAGCGAAAGTAGTTGCGCCGCTTGCTGCGGGTCTTGCGGTGAAAGACCAAATGCTTAGCGGTCCGCTGACGATTATGAAAGGCTCAGCATTAGCGCCGAATACAAGAGTTCGTTTTGTTCCAACAAAAGGAGCGCCGATAGAATACACTACGGATGCAGCAGGAAAAGTCAATGTGAAGTTGAACAAGGATTTAGA